>SKTG01000097.1 GCA_007118045.1 Nitriliruptoraceae bacterium | reverse complement strand
GAACCGGTCCGCCAGCTCGAGAGATCCGCTCAGCACCTCCCGGAACAGCGCTTCCTTGTTGCCGACGACGTTGTAGATCGTTCGCTTCGCGACCCCGGCGCGCTGCGCCACGTCCTCGAGGGTCGTGCCGTCGTAACCCTGCCCGAGGAAGCAGGCGGTTGCCGCCTCGAGGATCGCCGCCCGCGATCGGTTGACACGTGGGTCCTCGCCCGCATCTGAGCGGGCAGGCGTCGATGGGGTGACCCCGGATGCAGCGCGCTCGGGGTCGTCGCTCAGCTGGTGCTCCGGCATCGGTGGCACGGTCGACCTCCGTTCCCCACACACACTATTGCACTCCTGAGTGCAACAGTGCATGCTGCTGCGTGGGAGGTCCGGTGCCGCAGCGGGCGGCGCCGTCGGGTAGCCGGGGAGGAGCGGCGACGATGGGTCGGGCGAAGCGAGGCGAAGGGTTCGACGGGGCTGCCGCCATCACCCGGTCCCTGCTCGGATACGGGGTGCTGGCAGGAGCGTTCTACCTCGCCGTCGGTACGGTGCTCGCGCTGACCCGTACGGGGTTCTCGTTCGCCGACCATCCCCTGAGCGTCTTGATGCTCGGGGAGCACGGGTGGATGCAGCGCGCCAACATCGTGCTCACCGGAGCGATGGTCCTGGCAGCCGCCGCGGGGTTCGCTCGTGCACTGCGGGGTTCCTCGGCGTCCCAGCTCGCAGGTGTGTTCCTGGCCGTCTACGGCGGGTGCCTGGTGCTCTCCGGCGTCTTCCCCCCGGACCCCATGGCCGGCTTCCCGCCCGGCGCGACCGGTGACCAGGCCACGCTGTCCGGGGTCCTGCACCTGGCGTTCGGTGGTATCGGGTTCCTCGCGTTGGCGGCGACCGCCATCGTGCTCGCCGGGTGGTTCACCACGGTGGGCCTGGACGCATGGGCGACACGGTCCCGTATCGCGGCCGTCCTGATCGTGCTGTCCTTCCTCAGTGGTGCCGCCCTGGCGACCCGGCCCATGGGCATCGCGCTGCTGTGGCTGGCCGTGGTCAGCGGCTGGGTCTGGTTGGCCGGCGCCTCGATCGCCACCTACCAGACCGTGCCCCATCCCGACGCCCACCGCCGCGAGGCGAACCCGGCCTGATCCTCCAGGGGCGATGCGCGGCCGGTGTCGGCGGCGACGGCGGAAGCCGGCGTCAGTAGGATCGGTGGTGTCTCTGGGGAGCCAGTACGACATGACGACGCCCGAGGGTGGGCCAGCGACGCCGGTGGTCCGCTCGGGCGGACAGGTCCGGCTCGAGGACGGGCGCGCGGCGTATCGGCGACGGGACTGGGTCGCCGCCCGCGAGCGGTTGCTCGCCGCACGCGAGCAGGTGGACCTCGGTGCGGAGGATCTCTACGCGCTCGGCGACTGCTTCTGGTGGCTGGGAGCGCACGGCGAGGGGTTGCCGATCCTCCAGGAGGCCTATCGCGCGGCGGAGGCCGAGGAGCACCCGGAACTCGCCGCCCGCATCGCCCTCGACGTGGCCTACACGTTGTCGATCCGCGGGGAGGGGGCGCCGGCGTCGGGGTGGATGCGGCGCGCCTACCGGATCGCCGAAGAGCTCCCCGAAGAACGTCCGCTGCACGGCTACCTCGCCTACGTGGAGTTCGAGCAGGCACTGGACGGGCACGACCTCGAGGGCGCTTCGACGCGTGCCGACCGGGTCTCCGAGCTCGGCGGCCGATGTGAGGACCGGACGCTGCTGGCCCTCGGCGCGCTGGGCCGGGGACGGGTGCTGGTACGTCGCGGCCAGGTCCGCAACGGGATGCCCCTGCTGGACGAGGCCATGCTGGCCGCGGTCTCCGACGAGCTGCCGCCCGACTGGGCCGGCAACATCTACTGCCACCTGATGGTGGCGTGCGAGGAGATCGCGGACCTGCGGCGAGCCGCCGAGTGGACGCAGGTGACCGCCCGATGGTGTGAGGCCATGCCGGCAGGGGCGGGCCCGTTCATGGGTATCTGTCGGGTCCACCGCGCCCACGTACTGCAGCTTCGCGGCGAGTGGGATGCGGCCGAGCGCGAGGCCAGGCACGTGGTCGAGGACCTCATCGACTTCGACCTGGAGCCGGTCGCGAACGCACAGTACGTGCTGGGTGAGCTCGCGCGGCAGCGCGGCGATCTGGCCGCGGCGGAGGCGGCGTTCCGGGATGCCCACCGACTCGGTCGTGACCCCCAGCCGGGCCTGGCGCTGCTCCGCATGGCGACCGGCGAAACGGAGATGGCGCTCACCTCGCTGCGGTCGGCACTGACCGCCGTAGGCGACGACCCCCTCGCGCGAGCCCGCCTCCTGCCCGGGCTCGTCGAGGTGGCCGTTCGCGCCGGCGCCGTCGACGAAGCACGAGCGGGGGCCGAGGAGCTGGCCGTCGTCGCCGCCGCCTGCGAGACGACCGGTGCGCGGGCCGTCGCCCAGCACGCGCTCGGGAGGGTGTCGCTCGCGGACGGGGATGCCGTCGGCGCGCTCACCGCTCTGCGTGAGGCGTTGCGGTGCTGGCAGGGGCTCGGTGCTGCCTACGAGACGGCCCGGATCCGAGACGAACTCGCCCGCGCCTACGAGTTGCTGGGTGATGCCGAGGCGGCAGCGCGCGAGCGGCACGCCGCCGCGGGTACGCGGGACGAGCTCGGTGTCGGTGAGCCGCGGAGGACGCAACGCCAGCGCTCACGTCTTCCTGCCGACCTGACGGCCAGGGAGGCCGAGATCCTCCAGCTGGTCGCGCGAGGCCGAAGCAACCAGGCGATCGCCGACCACCTGGTCCTGAGCGTCCGGACCGTCGAACGCCACCTGGCGACCGTCTACCAGAAGCTGGGGGTCGGCGGTCGCAGCGCCCGGGCGGCGGCCGTCAGCTTCGCGCACCGGGAGGGACTCGTGGAGCCTTCTGACGGCCGACCTGCGTAGTCGATTGCGTGCCAGCACGCAGGTGTCGAGGGGTCCGCATCCGTAGCGTCGTTCGCGACGCCGACAGGAGCGCAGACCCATGAGCGTGCCGACCCTCGACCAGCCCACCACCGCGCCGCCAACCGCCGAGCCGGCCATCGCCACCCTGGTGCTGGCGTTCGACGCCGATCCGGTGATCCGCTGGACGTTCCCAGGGCAGGACCGGTACCTGCGGTACTTCCCGGTTCTCGCGGCGCAGCTCGGTGGCCCTGCGTTCCAGGCCCGCAGCGTCGACCGTACCGAGGACGGCGCGGGAGCGGCCCTGTGGGTGCCGCCGGACTCGCCGCAGGACGACGAAGCCCTCGTGAGCCTGCTCGTCGAGAGCGTCGACCCGCAACGGCACGCCGTCGCGTTCGCGTTCCTCGAGCAGGTCGGTGAGCATCATCCCACCGAGCCGCACTGGTACCTGCCGTTCATCGGTGTGGATCCGGTGCACCAGGGCCGCGGGATCGGATCGACGCTGCTGCGCGATGGGCTGGCCCGCGCCGACGACGACGGACTCCCCTGCTACCTCGAGGCCAGCAGTCCCCGCAACCGGGCGCTGTACGAACGGCACGGCTTCGTCGTCATCGGCGACATCCAGGCCGGCGACTCGCCACCGCTGTGGCCGATGCGGCGCGAGCCACAGGGAGCGCCACGATGACGGCGCAGGCACGACCCAGCCCGGCTGAGGTGTACGAGGAGTACTTCGTCCCGGCGATCTTCGATCCGCTCACGCGCCTGCTGCTCGATGCAGCCCCACCGCAGCCGGACGAGGGGGTGCTCGACATCGCCTGCGGCACCGGCGTCGTGGCCCGCCGCGCGGCGACCCTCGTCGGACCCGCCGGCGCGATCGTCGGAATGGACCTCAACCCGGGCATGATCGAGGTGGCGCGTCGCCTGTCCGCTGCGGACGGCGTCCGGGTCGAGTTCCGCCAGGGCGACGCGCAGGAGCTCGACCTGCCCGACGGTGGCTTCGACCGCGTCGTGTGTCAGCAAGGGGTGCAGTTCCTCGCCGACCGTGAGGCCGGCCTGAGGGAGATGCGGCGGGTCCTCGTGCCCGGCGGCACCGCCGTGCTGGCCGTATGGCAAGGCCCTGAGCGCCATCCGCTGTACACCGCGATGGCGGAGGTGGAGGCACCCCACCTCACAGCGTTCGGCCTCGCCGTCACGATGGAGGACCTGACCGCCCCGTTCTCCCTCGGCGACCCCGCCGACCTCCGCGCGCTGCTCACCGAGGCGGGGTTCCGCGAGGTCGACATCACCGAGGCATCGATCGACGCGCGGTTCGCGACCCCCGAGCGCTTCGTCGAGCGACTCGAGTACGCCTACGCGGCCGTCGTCCCGGCGTTCGTGGAGGACCCGGAGATGTTCACGCAGTACCTGGCGAACATCACGAGCGAGACGACGGCACTCGTGGAGGCGTACCGCGACGGGGACCACGTCATCGTCCCGATGCACACCCACATCGCCGTCGCGCGCAACTGACCCGGCCGACGACGGCGCCGCCTTCGAGCTGGTCATGGCGGCCGCTGAGGGACGACTGGACGTCGAGGAGATCGCGCATCGGCTCGTCACCCGCCCCCGCTGACCGGGATGGTGGTGCGCGCCGAGCCACCGAGTGAACCCCGTGCGTCTCGGCAGGACCGGGGATCACATCGAGGTCAAGGGATGAGCACGAGCTTGCCGACGTGGTCCCCGGAGACGAAGTCCTTCTGGGCCTGGTGGATCTCAGTGAGCGGGTACGTGCGAGCGACCGGTGGGTCCAGGTGTCCGGCGCGGGCGTCTTGGACGAGCCGACGGAACTGCGACGGCGTGTGCATGGTCGATCCGATCAGCGCTCGCCGCTGCAGGTACAGCGCGCGTAGGTCGATCTCGACGAGCGGGCCGGCCACGGCACCACAGGTGACCACGCGCCCACCCGTGCCCAGCGCTCCCAGCAACGCCCCGAAGGACGGGCCCCCGACCACATCGGCGACGACGGCGAAAGGTCCGGCCCCCACCAGTTGGTCCCGCAGCGGGGCACCGTCACGCGTGATGACGTGGGACGCCCCAGCCCGCCGCACGGCGTCGGCGGCCCGGCCGGTCGTCACCGCGGTGACCTGCGCACCCCGGGCCTCCGCGAGCTGAACGAGCGCGATCCCGACCCCGCCCGACGCGCCGGTGACCAGCACCCTCTCCCCCGGCGCGAGTGCCACGCGTTCGAGCATGCCCGTGGCCGTGCCGTAGGCGATGGGGAGACAAGCCAGTTGCTCATCGGAGAGCGGCGAACCGGTGACGTCATGGACCCGATCGGCCGCCACACACAGGTACTCGGCGAAGCCGCCATCCTCCTCGGAGCCGAGCACGCCCTCGATCGGGGGCTCGTCCACCTCATCGTCCCGCCCGTAGGCGATCGGATCGACCAGGACACGGCGACCGAGGAGGTCGGCCGGGGCACCGTCACCGAGCTCCACGACCCATCCGACCGCGTCGCCACCCTGGACGCGTGGGAAGGCGATCGGCACGCCCTTCCAGCCCACGACGGCATCAGGGTCAGCAGGCGTTCCATAAGCGCCCTCGCGGGTCCACAGGTCCGTGTTGTTGACCCCTGCTGCTGCCACCGCGACACGAACCTGCCCAGCGGCGGGCGTGGGCACCGGCACGTCTTGGCGCAGCTCCAGCACGTCCGGTCCACCGTGTCCGACCAGAACCGCAGCCGTCATCGTCGCCACATGTGCCTCCCTCAGCCACACACGTCGGACTCTGGACGGTACGCGGGTGTCACCCCGAGACCGGCCGCGCCGTCATCGGCTACAACCGTCCCCTGTCTCGTTCGAGGACGCGTAGGGCGGGAGCTTCGGGATCGTTGGCCCCAACGGCGCCGGGAAGACGCGATGAACCCAGAGCGGTGGAAGCCCGAGGCTGCTGACTCGCCGGGACTCGGCATCTGCTCCCGAACGACAACTCGGGTTCCGCAACGAGCCTCGGGAGGCGCGCAGCTCTGGACCCGTGCGGGAAAGGTGATCAGGCCGGCGCTGCGGGCGCGGGAGGTGTGGTTGCCGTCACCTCCTGGTGGGTGACCTCGAACCGCTCCACGCTGAGGATCGTGCCCCCAGCGTGCTCAGTGCCGTCCTGGCGGAGCCGGTCGGCTTCCATCTCGCTTGCCCGCATGTCTTCTTCGCTGTCCCACAAGGTGATCGACATCGTCCGCCCGGTCTGCCGGTCGGCGAGCGCGTAGATGCCGCCGAAACCGGCGAGCTGTCGGACCTGCGGGAGGATCGTCTCCTCGGAGTAGCGAAGGTCCTCGTCGATGTTCTCAGGCGGGCCCTCGTAGGTGCTGACGCGTGCCCACATGTTCGGCCTCCTCGCCTCTAGTCGGCCGGCCGGACGGCGCCACACCCAACGCTGACGTCCAGAGAACGGCTCGGCACGATCGGCGTCACGTTCCCCCGCCGGTTCGATCATCCGCGCCGGCCGTCGCCGCGACCAGCCCACGTGCGAAGGATGCACCCGATGAGCGAGGCACGCCTCCGAACGAGAAGAACCAGGCCCCGTCAGACTCTGGACGGTACGCGGATCTCACTCCGAGACCGGCCGGTGGTCCGCAAGAGGATGCCGACGCCGATGAGGACCACGCCCCACAACCCGAACATACCGACGGGCAACCACTCGGGGGGATGCCACCCGAGGACCTCGTCCGCGAGCGGAGCGACGAAGGACAGGCCCGCGAACGCCAACAGCGCCCCGACGCTACGTGGGTGGCTGCCAGTCCGCAGGATGCCGACACCGAACAGCAGGAAGCTGGCCAGGAAGGCCCCCAGACCGCCGAGCAACACCAACGACGCGAAGCTCTCGGGCAGCTCCCAGGGGCTCATGCCCAGCGCGCCGGTCACGATCCAACTCGTCGCCGCGAGCCCAGCGATCACCGCCGCCGCCCCGGCCACGGCAGCCAGCCCCGACGCCAGCTGACCCAGAGCGGGATACAACCCCAACAGCCCGACCACCCCCGCCAGGAGCATCCCACCGAAGCCCACCACCACCAGTGGCCAGATCACCGTCCACAGGCCGGCCATCTCTCCGAAGCCTCCGTAGCCCACGGTCGCGAGACTCAGCATGCCGGCGAGCACGAACCCCACCGGCCCCCTGCGCTCGAGCTCGTCCATCGTCCCGTCCGCCCACGTCATGATGACACCCTCCTGTCAGCCGTCGGTCCCGGATGTCCCAGGAGGCGCCGACGTCCCGCCCTACTGACAGATCGATCGCGACCACGGGTGACAGCACTGCCGAGCACGCGCGACCGATGCTCACCCTGCCCGATGTGCGCCCGTGGCAAAGGGGCCACGAAGCAGCCGCGATCGCGATGTGCACTGGCTCGGGGGTTCCGTTGCGCGCATAATCCGGGGAGGACGCCGGACTCCGTCGATGACCCGGGTGGCTCGGAGGCGGCACGACGGAGCCCGCTCGTCACGTCCGGCTCCGCATCGGGCGGCTCGTGTCGACCTCGAGGAGCGAGCGATCCGAAGCGGCGCCGCCCGAGAGGTGGAAGCATGGAGGCCGACCGTCTGGTCCGGCTGCCGGGTGGTGCACGGTTGTCGTACCTGGAGGCCGGGTCGACGACCGGACGTGCGGTGCTGGTGCTGCACGGCACGCCGAGCTCCAGGCTGGAGGCCGGCGGGCCGCTGGGTGAGGTGGCCGCGACGCTTGGACTCCGGATCCTCGCCCCGGATCGGCCCGGCTACGGCAGGACCCCGTTCGTCGCATACGACGTCGGCAGCTACCCCGAGCACATGGTCGGGTTGCTCGATGCGCTCGACATCGATGAGGTAGGCATCGTCGGCGTCTCCGGCGGTGGGCGCTACGCCTGCGCCTGCGCCGTGCACCTGGGCCCCAGGGTCGCCCGCACGGCTCTGGTCGCCAGTACCGCGCCTTCGGATCTCGATGGTGTGCGTGCCACCTGGAGCAAGGATGACCGGCAGCTGTACGCACTCGCCGTCCGGGCGCCGTGGCTGTTGCGGTCCTACCTGGCTGTGATGGCCCGCCGCATCCGCCGAGACCCCGCACGGATACCCGAGCTGTTCAACGACCTACCCGCCGAAGACGAAGCGGTGGTGGCACGCCCCGAGGTCCGCCAGATCCTCGCGACGACCATGACCGAAGCGTTCCGTCAGGGCACCCGTGGGGCCGTACATGACATCGCCCTCGAAGCGCGTCCCTGGGGGGTCGACCTCGGAGCCATAGCAACGCCCGTCGATCTCTGGCACGGTCACGAGGACACTCTGGTCGCCGTCCCGCAAGCGGAGAGCCTAGCCCGCGCCATCCCCACCGCGAACGCTCAGCTGTTGCCCGGGGAAGGCCACCTCTCCCTCCACGTCAACCACATCAGGGCGATCCTCGAGCCCTTCGCTCGAAGCCCACCAGGCAGCGCTGCGGTCGATGGCGGCCCTTCCGGCTAGCGGCGTTCGGCTTGCTCCGTATGCCCGCCCGACCGCCCGACCGCGCGACCGCGCGCCTTGGGGCCGTCGTAACTGGATCCCTGCTCGATGGCGACCAGGTCTGCCGGCGCGTTCGCACCCATCGTCTCGAAGGCACCCGCCACCTCGAGGTGCTCGAAGGCTGCATCGGGCGGGCGGTGCTCCAGGACGTCGCGCTCACCCGACGTTGTGTCGCTGTCGAGGTGCGATCGGACGTGACGACCACCGCACCCAGGCCAGCCAGGTGAGCACGACCGCCAAGACGAGGGTGACGGCGACGTTGGGGATCTCACCTCGGGGGACGTGCCACAGCGCGGCCAGCACCATCACGATCGCGAGCCCTGCCGCCGCCAGCGGTGTCAGATGGGGGCGTACTCGTGTTGCGGCGGGGAGGACCAGGCCAAGTCCTCCCAGGATCTCCGCCGTGCCGCTGGCCACGTGCAACCACGTCGGCAGGTCGTACATCCAGGCCATCTGGTCGGGCAGTCCTTCGGGGACGGAGAAGTGCATCAGCCCGATCGCCACGAAGTAGATGCCGAGTCCGACCTGCACCACCCAAGCCAACCGGTGCATCACCGCTCCCGCGACCGCGGGTGTCGTGCCACGGTCCGGCTTCCAGGTGTAGCGCGACACGGCAGGCGCGACAAGCGTTGCCCCCAGGCCCGCCTCACCCGGGCTCCTCGCGACTTGAGGCCATCGACGGGGTTACGGTGCTGCGTGTGGGCGTGGTTCCTGCGTCACCCGGCCCGTGTCTCTCGATGTCGTTCGATGTAGTCAGCTGCTGAACGTGCACGTCCTGCTCCCGCCGGCGACGCGGGTGCCGTCCGTAGTGACCGGTCGTCGTCCGAGAGGAGAGCAGGCATGGCAGGCCGCACACCACCCGGGTCGCTGGGACCGCCGCTGCTCGGAGAGACCCTGCCGTTCCTCCAGGACCCGTTCCGGTTCTCCCTGTCGCGTACGCGCGAGCACGGCAACGTGTGGAGGACACGACTGCTCGGCGACACCGTCGTGTTCTTCGCTGGTCCGGAGG
>SKTG01000264.1 GCA_007118045.1 Nitriliruptoraceae bacterium | reverse complement strand
GTCCTGGTCGCGGTCGTCTACTGGTTCGTCTACCTGCGGGGGGAAGGACCGGTCGGCGCGCCGACGGACGGGTCGGCTTCCCCCGGTCCGACCGCGGCCGCGGAGCCCGGGCTCGCCCCGCCGCCGGCCGACACCAGCTCCGGCCCGGTCGGCTCGTCGGTGCCCCCCAGCCCGTCCACTGACGAGGTCGGGTCCGCTCGCTCCGGCGTCGAACCGGGCGCCGACGACCTCGTGCGATGGTTCGGGCGCGAGACCGTCGTCCCCGCTGTGGACACCCGAGCGCGCGTCGTGGTGGGGGTCGACGGTTCGCGGTACGCCGCTCAGGCCGTGCGCTGGGCCGCCGAGGAGGCACGGATGCGGGGTGCCCGGTTGCAGCTGGTCCACACGGTGCCGGCCGGGTCGGGGACCCGCGAGGCCGTCCTGACCGCGTCGGAGGTACCCGGCCGCTCGGGCGAGGGAAGCGCCCGGTCCGTCCTCGAGCACGCCACGGGAGCAGTGGATCTCCAGGAAGGGTCGGTCGAGCAGACGGTGGCCAGCGGCAACCCGGCCGAGCGGTTGTGCGAGGCCGCGGTGGGCGCCGATCTGCTCGTGGTCGGCGCCCGGGGGCAGGGCGGCTTCCGGGGCCTGCTGCTCGGGTCGGTGAGCCAGCAGGTGGTGGCGCACGCACCCTGCCCGGTGGTGGTGGTCGGGCCGGCCTCGCACTGGTCCGGTTGACTAGGGTACCCCCCATGGGTATTGTCGACCGCACCCTCGGAGCCACGACAGGACCCCCGTGAGCACCACGACCGACCCCTCTGGGCCGCAGACCCGCGACTTCGCCGCCGAGGGGATGACGTGCGGTGCCTGCGCGGCCCGTATCCAGAAGGTCCTATCACGCGAGGAGGGCGTCGAGTCCGCGGAGGTCAACTACGCGACCGGGCGCGCCCGGGTCGCGTTCGACCCGGACCTGACCGACGTGGAGCGTCTTCGTGCCCGCGTCGACCGGCTCGGCTACGGCCTCGCCCCCGTCGACGACACACCCGGCGCCGGCGAGGAGCTCGTCGAACGCGACACGGAGGAGCGGGCACAGCGGTCGTGGAAGTGGCGCGTGATCCTGGCCACCCCGCCGACCCTCGTGGTGGTGTGGCTGGCGATGTTCTCCGGCGAGCTCGGCGAGCAGACCTGGGCCCGATGGACGCAGTTCCTGCTGACCACCCCCGTGCAGTTCTGGGTCGGCTGGCCGTTCCTCGCCGAGATGGTCCGTCGCGCCCGGCGGCTCACGGCGAACATGGACACGCTGATCGGGCTCGGCACCCTCTCGGCCTACGGGTACTCGGTCGTGACGCTGCTCATCGGCGGGTTCCTCTTCTTCGAGGTCGCGGCCGCGATCGTGGCGTTGCTCGCGCTCGGTCGGTACTTCGAGGCGCGTTCGAAGAGCCGCGCCGGGCACGCGATCCGGGCCCTGTTGGAGCTCGGCGCCAAGGAGGCTCGGCTCCTGCGCGACGGCGACGAGGTCCTCGTCCCCGTCGAGCAGGTGCGGGTCGGCGACCTCGTGCGGGTGCGCCCGGGCGAGAAGGTGCCCACCGACGGCGAGGTGGTCGACGGGGCGAGCGCGCTGGACGAGTCCATGCTCACGGGCGAATCGGTGCCGGTCGAGAAGACCGTCGGCGACGCCGTGGCGGGTGCGACCGTCAACACCAGCGGTGTGCTGACGGTGCGGACCACGGCCGTCGGCTCCGACACCGCCTTGGCCCACATCGTCGCCATGGTCCAGGAGGCGCAGAGCGGCAAGGCGCCGGTGCAGCGGCTGGCCGACCGCATCTCGGGCGTGTTCGTCCCCGTCGTGATCGCGATCGCGCTGGTGACCTTCGCCGTGTGGGCGCTCGTGTTGGGCGAACCGGTCCAGGGACTCACGACGGCCGTGGCCGTGCTCATCATCGCCTGTCCCTGCGCGTTGGGGCTCGCGACCCCGATCGCCATCATGGTCGGCACGGGGCGCGGCGCCGAGCTGGGTGTGCTCATCAAGCGGATCGAGACCCTCGAGGCCACCCGCAAGATCACCACGGTGGTGTTCGACAAGACCGGCACGCTCACGCGGGGTGAGATGGCCGTCACCGCCGTGCGCCACGCCGAAGGGGAGGATCCCGGGCAGCTCCTCCGGCTCGCCGGGGCCGTCGAGGCCGACAGCGAGCACCCCATCGGCGCGGCGATCGCCGCCCAGGCCCGCGAGCGGATGCCCGTCCGTACCGACGACGCACGGTCGGACGGGGCGCTGCCGCCTGCGAGCTCGTTCGAGGCGGTGGCGGGCAACGGGGTGCGGGCCACCGTGGAGGGCACGGAGGTCCTGGTCGGGCGCGCCGGCTGGCTCGAGACGTCCGGGTTGCGACTCCCGACGGAGCTCGCCGAGGCCGCGACCCGATCCGAACGCGACGGCGAGACGGTGGTCTTCATCGGGTGGGACGGTCGGGTGCGCGGCGCGGTCGCCGTCGCCGACACGGTGAAGGACGACGCGGCCGCGGTGGTCGCCGAGCTGCACGACCTCGGGATGAGCGTGGCCATGCTCACCGGGGACAACGCGCGGACCGCGGAGGCCATCGGGCGCACGGTCGGCATCGACCGGGTCCTGGCCGAGGTCTTCCCCGACGACAAGCGGGGTGAGATCGAGCGGCTGCAAGCCGACGGCGAGGTGGTGGCGATGGTCGGCGACGGCGTCAACGACGCCCCGGCGCTGGTCCAGGCCGACCTCGGGATCGCGATCGGTACCGGCACCGACGTCGCGATCGAGTCGAGCGACCTGACGCTGATGCGTGGGGACCTGCCCGGGGTACCGCTCGCGATCAACCTGTCGCGACGGACCTACCGCACGATCCTGCAGAACCTCGGATGGGCGTTCGGCTACAACGTCGCCGCCATCCCGCTGGCCGCCGTGGGCCTGCTCAACCCGATGATCGCCGGTGCGGCCATGGCGTTCTCGAGCGTGAGCGTGGTCCTCAACGCGTTGCGGTTGCGTCGCTTCGGTCGTTGAGGCGGGGCCACCGACCGACGTCGAGCCCGCTCCCCGTGCCGTCGAGCCCGCTCCCCGTGCCGTCGAGCCCGCATCCCGTGCCGTAGAGCCGCCGTTCTCGTCGGCGCGCGGGGACCTAGGCTCCGGTGGCGTGAGCGCGGTCCCGCCGTGGTCGCGGCACGGCGAGGTGGTCCCGCCCGCGCCCGGTCGCGGGCGTCGGACCGCGAGGTTCACCGATCTGGAGGGCCAGGTGCCAGCGAGCACGTACCGCGAACGTGTCGAGCTCGCTCGCCCGAACCGGCTCCAGACCGTGGGCCTGCTGCTCGGTGCCGTGGTGTTCGTGGTGCCGTTGGTCGTCGACATCCCGGATCTCGCGCCGGTCGGTCAGCGCATGCTGGCCATCTTCCTGCTCGCGATCGTGCTCTGGGTCACGGAGGCGATCCCGCTGGTGGCGACCGCGGTCCTGGTGATCCTGCTGGAGGTCCTCATGGTCTCCGACCAGGCGCTGGTCGCGGTCGCTGGGGACACGCTCGCGGCGGACGCCTACTTCGCCGCCCTGGCCGACCCGGTCATCATGCTCTTCCTCGGTGGCTTCCTGATCGCCGACGGCGCCAACAAGTTCGCTCTCGACCGCAACCTCGCCGGCGTGATGTTGCGGCCGTTCGCGGGTCGGGCACGCCGCACGGTCCTGGGGTTGATGGCGATCACGGCGGTGCTCTCGATGTTCGTCTCGAACACCGCGACGACGGCGACGATGTTCGCCGTCGTCCTTCCGATCCTGGCCGCGTTGCCCGCCGGCCCCGCTCGCACCGGTCTGGCGCTGGCCATCCCGGTCGCGGCCAACGTGGGGGGTATCGGCACACCGGTCGGCAGTCCACCCAACGCCATCGCACTCGGCGCGCTCGAAGCCCAGGGGGAGGGGGTGTCGTTCCTGGGCTGGATGCTGCTCGCCGTGCCCCTGATGCTGGTCGTGCTCCTCGCCTCGTGGTGGCTGCTGACCCGGCGCTACATCGCGGCGGACACCCCGATGCAGCTGGAGCTGTCCGCCGAGTTCGACCGGAGCCCGGCGGCGATCGTGTTCTACGTCGTCGCGGGCGGGACCGTGCTGCTGTGGTTGACCGAGCCCCTGCACGGCATCTCGTCCTCGACGGTCGGCTTCGTGCCGGTGGTGGCCCTGCTCGCCACCGGGGTCATGGGCGGTGAGGACCTCAAGACGCTGCAGTGGCCGGTGCTCTGGCTGGTGGCCGGGGGGATCGCGCTCGGCGCCGGTATCGGGGCCACGGGCATGGACGCCTGGCTGATCGGGCTCTTCGCCTGGGACCGCCTGCCACTGTCCCTGCTCCTCGTCATGCTGGTGGTGGTCGGGCTCGGTCTGTCCACCGTGATCTCCAACTCCGCCACCGCCAACCTGCTCGTGCCGCTCGCACTCACGTTGGCCGTCGGCCTGCCGATCGACGTGACCGCCGTCGGGGTCATGATCGCCCTGTCGTGTGCGCTGGCGATGGCCCTGCCCATCTCCACGCCCCCGAACGCGGTCGCCTACGCCACCGGGGAGGTCGACACGCGGGCCATGGCCAGCACGGGCCTGGCCATCGGGGGGTTCGGAGCCGTACTGGTCGCGTTCGTGCTGCCGTGGTTGTGGGACGTGCTGGGGCTGCTGTGAACCCGACCGAGCGATCACCCGAGCAGCCTCGTGAACGTGCCGGCGGGGCCCACGCCGCGGCCAGCCACGGACCGATCACGGACGGCGAGCTCACCCCGCTGGTGGTGTTCGTCGTCGCCACCGAGCCGCTGGCCGGCGCCGTCGCGGCGGAGCTGCGGGACGGGATCGGCGACCTCGCGGAGCTCCGGGTGGTCGCGGACACCGACGAGGCGGTGCGCTCCCTCGCGTCGACCGCCGCACGACCCCACGCGGCCGCGTCGACGCCGGAGCCGGCTGGGGGAGACCTGCCGTCCACCGCCCCGGGCGGGGGAGGTCCGTCGCCCACCGACGAAGGCGTCCCGTCGCTCGAGGGGGACGCGGGGGAGCCGCCAGCCGTCCCGTTGCTCGTCCTGGGCAGCGACGTCGGTCGGGTCGACGCCGCGATCGGAGCGCTCGACGCCGTCCCGGAGTTGACGTCGGCGGCCACGCTGCTGATCACCGACCGCCACGTCCACGACGACCTCGCCGACGCGGTCGACCGCGACCGGCTCGATGGCATCATCGCGGTGCCCTGGACCGCGGGCACCCTCGGCGGACATGCGCGTTCCCAGCTCGCCCGCTGGCTGAGCTACCACCGTGCCGGCGACCCCCGATCGGCGCAGCTGGTCGACGAGCGCTCCCGCCCACTGCAGCTGCCGGACAGCGCGCTGCTGCGGGATCTGGAGCTCAGCCCGACGGAGGTCAGCACCAACCTGCTCGCCGGCATCGAGCGGGTCCTCGGTCCGAGGCCGCGGTTGCGGCTACCGCCCGGCGTCCGGCTCACCCACCAGGAGGTCGGGCTCGACGCCGTCTTCGTGATCCTCAGCGGCAGCGTCGCGCTGGAACGTTCGACCCGGGTCGGCGATCTGCGGCTGCACCACGGCTCGACGGGGCCGGTAGTCGGCTTGCTGTCCCTTGCGCAGCAACGTCGTGCCTATTTCACGGCGCGCACGACCACCGACGTCGAGCTGGTCCACCTCACCCTCGAGCAGCTGGACCGGGCGTTGCGGAGCGAGCCGGAGGTCGTCGGGGCCATGGCGGCCCTGTCCATCCGTGCGCTCGCGGACCGGCTCCGCCGGGCCGAACAGCTCCAAGTCGAGAAGGTGGAGCTCAACCGGGAGCTCGACGACGAACGGCGGCGGTTGGCCGGCGCGCTGAAGGAACTCGAGCAGGCGCGCCTCGAGCTGGTCGAGCAGGCGCGGTTCGTGACGCTCGGTGAGATGGCAGCCGGCATCGCCCACGAGCTCAACAACCCGGTGTCCGCCCTGCGCCGTGCCGCGAGCTACGTGGGTGACGACCTCGAGCGACTGCTGGCCTCACATCCGGACGGCGAGGTGGCACGCGAAGCCATGATCACCGCCCGGGACCGGCCCGCCCGCACCACGGCACGCGAACGCGCGGTCCGCCGCGAGCTCGAGCGGGCCCTGGGCGATCGGCAGCTGGCGCACCGGTTGCTGGCCGCCGGGGTCGAGGACCCGGTGCAGGCACGACGTCTCGCGGACCGGGGGGAGGCCGCTCTGGAGCTCGCGGAGGCGGGCTCGGGCCTCGGGGGCGCCGTCCGCAACCTCGACGTCGCTTCCCGACGGATCGCCGAGCTGGTCACGAGCCTGCGGGCCTACGCACGTCCCGACGGCGACCCGCTCGAGGGTGTGGACGTCCACGCCGGGTTGGAGGACACGCTCCGGCTCACCGCGCACCGTCTCGGCGAGATCGTGGTCGAGCGCAACTACGGCGATCTGCCGACCGTGCGCGCACACCCGGGACAGCTGGATCAGGTCTGGACCAACCTGCTGGTCAACGCCGCGGAGGCGCTCGGTGGCGAGGGCCGGATCGAGATCGTCACCGACGCACCCGACGACGAGCACGTGCGGGTACGCATCCGCGACGACGGTCCGGGTGTCGAACCGGAGGTCCTCGAGCGCGTCTTCGAGCCACGTTTCACGACCAAGCAGGGCACGGTGCGCTACGGGCTCGGTCTCGGGTTGGCGATCGCGCGCCGCATCGTCGACCACCACGGGGGCGGGATCGCGATGGTCTCGTCGCCCGGTGAGACGGTCGTGACCGTCACCCTGCCGGTCGCCGGACCACCTGACGAGGAAGCGGCGTGACCGAGGAGATCCGACGATGCGCCTGAGCGTGCTGATCCTGGAGGACGAACGGCCGGTCCGCGAAGCGTTGGCACGCGATCTCGCCGGGTTCGCCGACGTCGTACGGGTGGAGGTCGCCGAGGACGTCCCCGACGCCTGGCAGGTGGTCGAGGAGCTCGACGTCGATGGTGATCGGCTGGCGCTCGTGCTGGCCGACCACCGGCTGCCGGGGACCAGCGGCGTCGAGTTCCTGGTGCAGCTGCTCGACGATCCGCGGACCGCGCGTGCGCGCAAGGTCCTCGTGACCGGGCAGGCCGATCAGCAGGACACGATCCGGGCCGTCAACGAGGCGGGGCTCGATCACTACATCGCGAAGCCCTGGGACGTCGACGAACTCACCGAGGTGGTCCGCGATCAGCTCACCGAACACGTCACGGAGCACCGCCTCGACCCGTTGCCGCACCTGCGGGTGTTGGACGCGGCACGGGTCATGCCGCTGCTGCGCGAGCGTGGGGACCGGTGACCCCGAGGGTTCCGGGTCTCAGTCGCGGAGGATGCCGTTCCGGGGCTCAGTCGCGGACGATGCGGCGTCCGCTCATCGAGCGAACGGAGACCTCCACCCAGAAGGGTCGGTCGTCGGGCAGTGCCCACGGCTCGAACGGCAGCGCGAACAGCTTCTCTTCGAGCCGGGGGTCGGTCACGATGGTCGCCTCCCCGTGCACGAGCACGCTCCACCCGATGCGGGTCGACTCGTCCCCTCCGTCCGCCTGGATCACCACCCGCCCGGAGCTGGCCGCGGTGCCGAGCTTGGAGCCCGCCGAGGTGCGGAAGTAGATCGCCTCCTCGTGCAGCAACACGTTGATGGGTAGCACGATGGGGGCCCCCTCGACGATGAACCCGATCCGCACCCAGGGCGCCGCTTCGAGATAGGCGGCCGCCTCCTGGGACTCCAGGTCCATCAGGTCACCTGGGCGAGGTGGCTGGATCATCGCTCACAACTCCTTGGGGGCTACGGCTGCGCTACTCGGTCCGCCGACGACACGGTGTGGCGGGTGACGACGCGACGGATCGACGACGACGCTAGGAGGCCATGCCGGTAGGACCTAGAGCCGTTGGTCCTGCCCGAGCCTTCAGCGGGCGACGGGGCCGTCCCGCCGCGTCGAGGCATCAAACCAGATGAGGTCACGGTCGGGCGGACGAGGTGGATCGCGCACGGCGGCCGCCATCGCCCCGACGGTGATCGTCCACGACGCAGGAGCACATCGATGCAGCACGACCGTTTCGTCGGGCTGGTGCAGGACCGGGCCCAGCTGGGCGCTCGCGATGCCGCCGAGTCCGCGACCGTGCCACCCTCGAGACCCTCGGAGCACGCCTCGACGCCGGCATGGCCGAGAACCTGGCCGCGCAGCTGCCGCCCGAGATCGGCCTGCACCTGCGGGAGGCCGACGACCAGGCGGAGCCGTTCGGGCTCGACGAGTTCCGTCGCCGGCTCGCCCAGCGCGAGACCAGCAACGTCGACGAAGCGACCGCCGAGTCGCACGCCAGGGTCGTGCTCTCGGTGGTCGAGGAGGCGATCACCGGCGACGCGCTCGATCGTGCCCGCCAGCAGTTGCCACCGGAGTTCTCCGAGCTGTTCGAGTTCGGAACGGTTCGCTGACCTGGTCGCGCGTCGCCATGCGGCGACGGCGACGTGGTCTCGGGCTCGCCAGTAGCGTGCGGGCCCTCACGACCGCGACGACCCGCGAGGACCACGCCCATGACCTACTCGATCATCGGGCGCGATCCGGACAGCGGCGCCATGGGTGTCGCGACGCAGTCGCAGGCGTTCGCCGTCGGTAGCAGCGTGCCCTTCGCGAACCCGGGCTACGGCGTGATCGCCACGCAGTCGATGGGCGAGCCGATGTACGGCGAGCTCGGGCTCGACGCCCTCCAGGCGGGGCTCACCGCGTCCGAAGCGCTGGAGGCCCTTCGCAGCGTCGATCCGCACCCGGAACGGCGGCAGGTCGCCATGCTCGACGGGTACGGGAACATCGATGTCTACACCGGATCGGCCTGCGTGCCCGAAGCCGGTCACCGCACCGGGGAGTGTTGCGCGGCGCTGGCGAACATGATGGTCTCGGAGGACGTCTGGGATGCCATGGTGGAGGCGTACGAGGCGTCCGAGGGGCGACTCGCCGACCGCTTGATGCGTGCGTTGCACGCGGCCGAGGACGCCGGCGGTGACGTCCGTGGCACCCGTTCGGCAGCCATCCTGGTGGTGCGCGCGGAACGCAGCGGCCGGCCCTGGCGGGACCACGTGGTCGACCTGCGGGTCGACGACGCGACGGAGCCGCTCAGCGCGTTGGACGACATGGTGGCCCACAGCGATCGCTACCACCGCATGGTCGAAGCGTTCGAGTTCTCCCTGGAGGGCCGTATCGACGACGCTCTCGAGGAACTGGGCTCGGTGGAACCACAGCCGGAGGAGGATCCCGATCTGGCGCTCTGGCGCGCCGTGGTGCTCGGCAAGGCCGGTCGCATCGACGACGCGAAGGAGCTGGTCGACCGGTTGCACGACGAAGCCCCGAGCTTCGTCGAGACCGCCCGTCGGTTCCGCAGCGTCGAACTGGTCGACCCCGACCTGCTCGATCGGATCCTGCCGCCGCACGGACGCTGACCACCGGCCGGGATCGTCAGC
>SKTG01000514.1 GCA_007118045.1 Nitriliruptoraceae bacterium | reverse complement strand
GGTGACGAGGTCGCCCCGCGCGTCGTCGGTGACGAGGTCGCCCCGCGCCTCGCTGGGGGCCACCTCGCCGAGACCGAGCCACCCGGCGAGCTCGCGCAGCTCGTCGACCAGTTCGCGGGTCACGTGGGTGCGGTCCACGCCCGGCTCACCGAAGGCTCCCCGGACCAGCAGCCGGCCGCGCCCGCGGTCGGCCTTGAGATCGACCCGGCCGACCAACCGATCGCCGAGCAGGAACGGCAGCACGTAGTAGCCGTGGATCCGCTGGGCCTGCGGCACGTAGATCTCGATGCGGTAGTGGAAGTCGAACAGCGCCTCGGTGCGGCTCCGGTGCCAGATCAGCGGGTCGAACGGAGACACGAGGGTGCGTGCGGGCAGCCGCCGCGTCGCGGAGGCGCTCGGGTGGACGTAGACGGGCTCCGCACCCCAGCCGGCGACGCGCACCTCGTCGAGCTCACCGGCCGCGGCGAGCTCCGCGAGCACGCGCCGCGCGGGTCCGATGGCCGACCGGTAGTGGTCGGCGAGGTGGCCGGCCGTGCCGAGCCCCTGGGCCCGGGCAGCCCGCAACAGCAGCTCCCGGTGGGTCTGTTCGACGCTCGGCGTCGGCTGCTGCCGTACCTGCTCGGGGACGACGCGTTCGGCGAGGTCGTACACGGTGACGAACCCCGCCGTGCGGTCGTGGACGGCGAGGTCGCCGCGTGCGAACAGCTGGTCGAGGGCGACCTTGCCCTTCGGGTTCCCCCACCAGGGGCCCGTCCGCCGTCCCGGATCGCTCAGCTCCTGGACGCTCACCGGGCCGTGCTCGGTGACCTCAGCCAGCACCGCGTCGAGCAGGCCGGGGTGCTCCGCCTCGAGCCGACGTGAGCGCCGTGAGTCGGCCATGTCGGCACGCCGGTGCGCGAAGGTCGGCCACAGCTCCATCGGGGCGATCGACGCCACGTGGGCCCAGCCCTCGAACGCTTCCCGGGACCGCCACAACCACGCATCACGAGCCTGACGGTCGTGCGGTCCCAGCCGGGACCAGAAGGGCAGCTCGTGGGCGCGTGCCAGGACGTTGACGCTGTCGAGCTGGACGACACCGGTCGTACGCAGGACCCGCCGCAGGTGCCGGACGTCCCGGCGCGTGCCCGCCGCGGGACGCGGCCGCCCGAAACCGAGGGCATGCAACGCCAGACGGCGGGCTCGATCCAGGCTCAGTGTGCGCATGGGCGCGGGACGGTAGCCGGGACCGCGCGCACGAGGGCGCGCGTGACGGTCGGGGATGGAACACCGGGTTCGGTGCGTTCCCCCCACCGAACCGCCGTCCGCCGACCCGCCGAGTACCCTGACGGCAACGGCCCGTGCGCTCTCTACGCTCGGGGAACCGGCCTCCCGATGCGGTGGTGGCCGTCGCCCGGACAGCCGGCCGCTCCCAGGGTCCGTTCACGGACCCGTGGCTCGTCGCCCCAGGGGCGCACCCGGCGCGAGCTCCGCTCGCCGAACGGGTCCGGAGCCTGGCCCGCCTCCCATCCCTCAGTGCCCGTGACGATCATCACCACCTGCCACCCACCATCGCCCCCCGACTCCCGACCCCAGGAACGAGCACCCATGCCCGTGGTACGCATCCCCACCGTCCTCCGCAAGCACACCGATGGTGACGCCAAGGTCGTCGCCCACGGCGCCACCGTGCGTGAGGTCTTCTCCAAGCTCGTGGCCCAGCACCCCGGCCTCGGCGAGGAGCTCTTCGACGGCGACCAGCTGCGCGGGTTCGTCAACGTCTACGTCGACGACGAGGACATCCGCTACCTCTCGGGGCAGGACACCCCGGTCGAGGCCGACGACGAGGTCGCCATCATGCCCGCCGTCGCGGGTGGGTGCGGCTAGCGGATGCTGTTCGGTGACGTCTCGCAGGCCATCGGCAACACGCCGCTGGTCGGCCTGCCGCGCATGTCACCCGACGGGTACACGATCTACCTCAAGCTCGAGGGCCACAACCCCACCGGGTCGGTCAAGGATCGCGTCGCCAAGTACCTGATCGAACAGGCCGAACGCCACGGTTTGCTCGAGCCCGGACAGCGTGTCCTCGAACCCACCTCGGGCAACACGGGCATCGGGCTCGCCGCCCTGTGCAAGGTCAAGGGCTACCCGTTGACGTGCGTGATGCCGGAGAACACCTCGGAGGAGCGCACGCAACTGCTGACGATGTTCGGGGTCGAGATCGTGTGGTCCCCCGCCTCCGAGGGGTCGAACGGTTCCGTGCGGCTCGCCCGCGAGCTCGCGGCCGCGGATCCCGACGTCTACATGCCGTTCCAGTACGGCAACCCGGCCAACGCCCTCGCCCACTACGAGACGACGGCTCCGGAGATCATCGCCGACCTCCCCGGCGTCGCCGCGTTCGTCGCCGGCCTGGGCACCGGCGGCAGCGTCACGGGCGTGGGCAAGCGTCTCAAGGCCTGGAACCCCGACGTGCGCGTCTTCGCCGCCGAGCCGGAGTACGGGGACCTGGTCTACGGGCTGCGCAACCTCGACGAGGGCTACGTGCCGGAGGTGCTCGACGAGTCGGTCCTCGACAGCCGGATCAAGGTGGGCTCGGTGAAGGCGTTGACCTACACGCGGCGCCTCGCCGAGGAGGAGGGGATCTTCGCTGGTGTCTCGACCGGTGCGTCCCTCGCCGTCGCCGAGCGGGTCTGCAAGCGCCTTCCCGAGGGTTCCGAGGTCGTGGCCATGTCCCCGGACGGGGGCTGGAAGTACCTCTCGACCGGTGCGTACGCCCCGGGGGACGTCGAGCGGATCGCCGCCGGGATCTCCGGCACCCTCTGGGCCTGACTGTGATGCCCCGAGCGAGACCCGTCGGGGCCGGTCCGAGGTCGGGCTCGGCGCACGTTCCGAGGTGATCCGCGGCGGTTCGGCCACGCACAGCCGGGTCACCACCGACCGGAGCGGTGGTGTCGGGGGACGCCGCTAGCCTCCCCGCGAACCCGAGAGGAGGCGACGCGTGAGCCTCACGCTGACCGTGCTCGGCAGCGCCGGATCGCACCCGCAAGCCGGGCGGGTCTGCTCCGGCTACCTCGTCACGGCCGACGGCACCAGCGTGCTGCTCGACGCCGGCAACGGGTCGACGGCCAACCTGCTGCGGTTCGTCGATTGGTCGGAGCTCGACGGCGTGGCCGTCAGCCACCGCCACGTCGACCACTGCATCGACCTGGTCGGCGCCTTCTACGCGATGCGCTTCGCGGCGCCACGGAGCGAGCGGCTGCCGTTGCACGCCCCCGCCGAGGTGGCCGAGACCCTGCGAGGCCTGCTGTCGTCCGATTCCGCCCATCGGTTCGACGACGTCTTCGCCGCGCGCGAGGTCGCGGCGGGGGACCGGTCCAGCTTCGGGCCCGTGGAGATCGAGTACTTCGCAAGCGAGCACCCACCGCCGAGCGTGTCCATGCGCGTGAGCGTGGATGACCGGGTGCTCGCCTACTCGGGCGACTCCGCGGGCGGGCCGGGGTTGGTCGAGTGCGCCAGCGGCGCGGACCTGTTGCTGTGCGAGGCGTCCTGGGCGGGCGATCCGAGCGGCCTGCCCACCGGCGTCCACCTGACGGCGCGCGGGGCGGCGGAGGTCGCCACGGCCGCCGGCGTGGACCGGTTGCTCCTGACCCACGTCGCGGGGGGCACCGACCGGGACCTGGCGCTGCGCGAGGCGCGTGAGCACTTCGCGGGGCCGGTCGAGCTCGCCGAGGACCTCGCGGTGCATCGCCTGGCCTGACCCGGCGGGCCGCCAGGACATGCCGGCGTCGCCGCGCCGACCGCACGCTTCCGGGCCTCGAGAACGGCCCGACGTGATACCCCTCCAGAGGAGCGACCCGTGACCCGATCCGACGGCCGCACGGCCGATGAGCTACGCCCCGTGACGATCATCCCCGACGCGCAGCGCCACCCCGCCGGGTCGGCCATGGTGCGCTTCGGCGGGACGCACGTGCTGTGCGCCGGCTCCGTCGAGGACGGCGCCCCACGCTTCCGCGACCGACGCGGATGGGTGACCGGCGAGTACGCGATGTTGCCGGGCGCCACCGATACGCGGTCGCGCCGCGAACGCAACGGCCCCGGCGGACGGTCCAAGGAGATCGAACGGCTCATCGGCCGCAGCCTGCGCTCGGTCGTCGATCTCGACGCCCTCCCGGACGTGACGCTGACGGTCGATTGCGACGTCCTCGAGGCGGACGGCGGCACGCGCACGGCCGCGATCACCGGCGGCTGGGTCGCGCTCGCGAGGGCCCTGGACCGGCTGGGCCAGCGCGAGGCGTTGACCGGCCAGGTCGCGGCCGTGTCGGTGGGGGTCGTCGACGGCGAACCACGGCTCGACCTGCCCTACGAGGAGGACGTCCGTGCCGAGGTGGACATGAACGTGGTCGCCACGGCGGACGGTCGTCTCGTCGAGGTCCAGGGGACCGCGGAGGGGACACCCTTCGATCGGGCCGCGCTCGATCGGCTGCTCGATCTCGCGCTACGCGGCTGTGAACAGCTGTTCTCCCTCCAGCGCACGGCGGTGGACGCATGAGCCCGACGGAGGCCGACGAACCGGGTGCCGCGGATCGGGAGAGGCATCCGAACGAGGCTCCGGGCGCACACGGGGACGAGCCGGTACGTGTCGTGGTGGCCACGGGCAACGCCCACAAGCTGGAGGAGATCCGCGCGATCCTGCACCAGAGCCCCGGCACGGTCCCCGTCTCCCTCGAACTGATCCCGATGACCGAGCTCCGGGTGCCCGAGCCGCTCGAGGACGGCGAGACCTTCGAGGCCAACGCGCTGATCAAGGCCCACGCGTGCGCGGGGGCGACGGGGTCGCCGGCGCTCGCGGACGACTCCGGCCTGGAGGTCGACGCGCTCGACGGCGCGCCGGGGGTCCGCAGCGCACGCTACGCGGGTGAACCCTCCGACGACGTGGCGAACAACGACAAGCTGTTGGCAGCGCTCGCCGAGGTCCCGGCCGAACGCCGGACCGCGCGTTTCGTGTGCGCCGCGGCGGTCGCGCTTCCGGACGGTCGGCACCAGGTGGTGAGGGCGACGATGGAGGGTCGTCTGATCGACACACCCCGGGGCACCCACGGCTTCGGCTACGACCCGCTCTTCGTCAGCGAGGCGGCCGGGGACGGGCGCACCAACGCCGAGCTGCGCCCCGAGGAGAAGGACGCGCTCAGCCACCGTGGTGAGGCGTTCCGGTTGCTGCTCCCGCACCTGGCTGCCCTGCTGAGCGGCGAGTGAGCCCGGCCGCGCTGGGGCGCGGACGCGGACCGAGCTCCGGGGCGTTCACGGCAGGGTGTCGGCCAGATCGTCGACGGCGGCGGAGGCCAGCTCGAGCTGCTCGGGCTCCGGTCGGTCGTGGACCGCCATCAGAGCCGCGGCCGCCCGGTCGGCCTCCTCCGAGGCGGCGTGGGGGCCGTCGCGGTCGAGCCGACCGACCGGCATGTCCGGGGAGATCGGTTCACCGACGCCGGCCTGGTCGGTGAGCCGGCCGAGGACGTGATCGACCTTCTCGCGCAGCGCCTGCCACCGCTCGTCGTCGGGGTGATCGTCGGCCATCGACCGCGTCTCGTAGAGGGCTTGGACCAGGTTGAACACCGTGAACCTCCGTACGGCAGGCGTGGGACGAGGCGGCACCCTGCGGCAGACCGACCGCGGATGCAACCTCCGCGCGCATCCCGGTTCAACGCCGAGGTGACGCGATCTCGCCTCCCGACACCTCGTGCACGTCGATACGGACCCAGCACCCGTCGGCCTCCGGGAGCACCCACGGCTCGAAGCGCTGCGCTTCCAGCCGCTCGAGCTCGCGCGCATCGCCGACGAACGACGCGCGACCGTGGGCGACGACGCTCCACCCGCGACGGGTGCGCGCCTCCGCCCAGTCGGCCTGGACGGTGACCAGCCCGTGCACCGCCGCCGCGCTCAGCTGGGAGCTCGGCTCGGTCCGGAAGTAGATCGCGCCGTCGAGCAGCAGGTGACTGACCGGCATGACGGCGGGCATGCTCCCGCGGACGAACGCGACACGGATGTAGGCCACCTCGCCGAGCAGCTCGAGACAGCGGTCCCCGTCCAGTACCCGGAGATCGCCGGTCCCAAGCGTCACGTGCGACTCCTCCGCAGGCAGCGGCGGCCGCTGTCGCCGGCGTGCACGGCGCGTCGGCGTACGGCAGCTGCGTGCTCGGTTCGAACGGCCGACGCCCCCACGCCGGTGACTCCAGGGTACGCGAACACGCTGCGTGAGGGATCCTCGATCCCCGTGGTCGCGATGACCGTCCGCGGCCCGGTGGCCCGGTGGGTCCCGGGTGGTGGCCCCGTGGGTCCCGGGTGGCCCCGGCCGGTCCCGGTGGTCCCGGTCGGTCCCGGGCGGCTCGCGCCTCGGCGCGAGGCGCGTAGGCCCTACGTGACGCGGGATGTGACCGTCGGGACGAAGGCGCCCGTCAGGGGTGACGCACACCCCGTCCCGCGAGGATCGCGCGGTAGCCCTCGCGGTAGGTCGGGTACTCCAGGGTGAAGCCGGTACCGCGGAGCCGGTCGTTGCGGCAGCGCTTGTCGCCGCCACGCGAACGCTGGTCGGGACCGGTGGGCGGATGCGGCACGCCGAGCTCGTCGGCCAGGAAACGCAGCACCTCGCCCCTGTCCGCGGGGTCGTCGTCGACGCCGAGGTAGCAGGTCGCCGGCTCGTCCACGGAAGTCAGCAGATGGAGGATGGCCCGCGCTGCGTCGTCGCGATGCATGCGGTTGGTGTGGACCGGCGGCTCCGGGATCACGGCGCGCCCTTCCCGCACCTGATCGACGAGCCGGGTGCGCCCAGGGCCGTAGACACCCGCCAGCCGCAGCGAGATGGCGTCCGGTCGGCGGCCCCAGAGGCGCCGTTCCGCCTCGACGAGCAGGGGACCCGTCGTCGAGGTCGGCTCCGTCGGCGTCGTCTCGTCGACCCAGGAGCCGTCCGCGACGCCGTAGACGGCCGTGGAGGCCACGAACAGCACCCGCTCCACCCGGGCGCCCGCCACGTCGAGCGCGCTCAGCACGCGTTCCGGTCCGTCGACGTAGGTCTCGCGGTATGCGGCCGGCGTGCGCTCGCCTGGGGCCGCCGCGTAGACCAACAGGTCCGTGTCGCTCGGCAGGCCCGCCAACGGTCGCGTCAGGTCGCCAGGGAGTCCGACGATCGGCTCCGGGAGGAGCTCGGGGGAGCGGCGCAGGCCGTGGACCCGGTGGCCGGCGGCGGCCGCCAGCAGCCCGAGCTCGGTGCCGAGGTCGCCGCACCCGGCGATCAGCAGGTTCACGCGCCGAAGGTCTCGACGACGCGGTCGTTGAACGCCGGCCAGACCCGTTTCGACCACTCGCCGAAGGGGGTGTCGGCGAGTTCCGCGCTCGCCAGCCCGAGTTCGGGGTCGACCCAGATGAACGACCCCGAGCGT
The DNA here is from genome assembly GCA_007118045.1 of Nitriliruptoraceae bacterium. Classification (GTDB taxonomy): domain Bacteria; phylum Actinomycetota; class Nitriliruptoria; order Nitriliruptorales; family Nitriliruptoraceae; genus SKTG01. The sequence goes on along the minus strand of SKTG01000514.1, from coordinate 2,048 downwards.
CCGAAGTGACCGAACGTGGTGGCGGACTGGCGGCTACCCGTCCAGTGCGGGTCCTTGGTGCCCTTGATCTCCGGCCCGAGGCCCCACTCGTTGGGCGATTGCCGGCCGTACCCGGGCACCACCCCCTCGAGCGTCGGGAACGTCGCGGTCGTGGCCTCGGCGTGCAGCTCCGGATCGAGCAGCTGTGGGTCCAGCAGCTCGCGGGCGAAGGCCAACAGGTCGGTCACCGTGCCTTCCGCGGCGTGCGCGGGCGAGCCCTTCAGACGGGTCGACGTCATGCCGAGCGGGGCCAGGACCTCGTGGTCCAGGTGCTCGGCGAAACCGTGACCGACCCGGCTGGCCACGAGCTCACCGAGCAGCTCGTAACCCCAGTTCGAGTAGACCCGACGCTGCCCGACCCGTTGCACCGGGCCGCCGTCCTCATCCAGCGGGAGCCCTCCCGCATGGGCGAGCAGGTGACGGACGGTCGCCTCCGGTGCCGGTGCCTCCTCACCGAGGGGCTCGTCGAGGTGGAGCACGCCGTCCTGGACGGCGATCAGCACGGCGTAGGCGCTCAGCGGCTTGGTCAGCGAGGCGAACGGCAACACCGTGTCCACCGCGCCGCGGCCACCGAGCGTGGTCGAGGCGTCGGTGACACCGACCGCCACGGTGTCCGGCTCCCAGTCCTCGATCTCCTGCAGTACGTCGGCCACGGCAGCTCCTCTGCGGCCCGCTGGTGTCGAGTGACGACGCTACCCGCGGCGGGTGGAAGTGGGACGGCCGACCGGACGGCCCCCTCGGCACCGGCGCTGTCGACACGCCGGGCCGCGAGGCGGTTCGGGCTCCGGACCTCGCACCGAGCGGGTGGTGAGCACGTCGATCCGGCCGAGTCGGCACGTGGATGCGGGGATCGGGACGGGTGGGCACGTCGACCGGCCGGGTGGGCAGGTCGACCGGGTGGTGGTGCGCGCCATGGCCTCCACCTCGACGCTCGTGCCGGCCCGTGGTCCGTGGAGGCCGCCGGCGGAGGTCGACGATGGGCCACTCCTGCGAAAGCTAGGGGGTAGATCGGTTGGGAAGGGCGACCTGGCCGGTACCGGGATGGACACCCGGATCGGCGGCGAGGGTCCCTCGCCTCTGGCGGCTGGCAGCCGGAGGAAGCAGGCTGATCGCACGGCACCGCGACCACGGCGGCGAGGCGAGCATGGACACGGCCCACCACTCGCCGGGGGGTGTGCCCTGGCGCATCGACCCGTACGCCCCGGCGGAGATGGCTGCCCGCGTCCAGACCGCGGGCGTCCACGAGGCGCGCCTGGACGCGGTGACCACGGTGGCGCTCGCGGTCATCGGCGGTGCCTTCATCGCGATCGGCGCGGCGTTCGCCACGGCGACGATCGCCGCGAGCGGCCTCGGCTACAGCGCCGGACGGTTCCTGGGTGGGATGGCGTTCAGCCTCGGACTGGTCCTGGTGGTGGTCGGGGGCGGAGAGCTGTTCACCTCGAACAACCTGATCGCCATGGCCTGGGCGAGCGGCAAGGTCCGCACCAGGCAGCTGCTGCGCAACTGGGGCCTGGTCTACCTCGGCAACCTCGTCGGGGTCACGAGCACGGCGCTGCTGGTCTACGTGGCCGGCATCGCCCGGTTCGGCGACGGCGCGGTCGCGACGGGGATCCTCGACACGGCCGTCGGCAAGGTCGGGCGGCCGTTCGTGCAGGACGTGGCGCTGGGGATCCTCGGCAACGCCATCGTGTGCCTGGCGGTCTGGCTGTGCTTCAGCGCCCGCAGCACCGTCGACAAGGTGCTGTGCGTGGGCCTCGCGATGACCGCGCTGGTCACGCTGAACGTCGATCACGTGGTCGCGAACATGTACTACCTCACGGCGGGCCTGCTCGCCGTCGCCGACCCGGGTCTCGTCGCCGCGAGCGGCAGATCGGCGAGCGAGCTCGCGCAACTGACCCCGCTCGGCGCGGTCGGCAACCTCCTTCCCGTGACGATCGGCAACGTGATCGGGGGTGGCGTCCTGGTCGCGGTCGTCTACTGGTTCGTCTACCTGCGGGGGGAAGGACCGG
>SKTG01000094.1 GCA_007118045.1 Nitriliruptoraceae bacterium | reverse complement strand
CGGGGCGTCCGCGAGGTGACGCGATGGCGACGGCCGGCGGGGACGACGGCCAGGAGCCGTCGACCGCCCCGCCGATCGGCCTGACCGGCCGCGTCGCGGCCGCGGGTGAGCCCGGTGGCGAGCAACGCCTGGTCGCGGCGGTGGTGTGCCGCCGGTGGGGCCGGCCGAGCCCCGAGGAGCTGCTCGAGCACTGCGCAGCGCACCTCGACTCGCCAGCCGTCCCCGACCTCGTCACCCTGGTGGACGAGCTCCCGGAGACCGCTACGGGGGATCTCGCGCGGGCGAGGCTGCGCGAGGAGCTGACGGAGAGGTGAACGACGTGACCGACCGCACGGGCACGCGGGTGCTGATCGTCGACAACTACGACTCGTTCACCTACAACCTGGCCCAGGGGCTGGGTGAGCTCGGCGCGGTCGTCGAGGTGGTCCGCAACGACGCGTTCACGCTGGACGAGCTCCGCGCCGACCTGCCCGACGGGGTGGTCGTCTCGCCCGGACCCGGCGATCCCTCCGATGCCGGCCTGTCGAACCAGGTGATCCGCGCGATGGCCGGTGTCCGCCCCGTGTTCGGCGTCTGTCTCGGCAACCAGTGCATCGGCGAGGTCTACGGCGGAGAGGTGGTCCGCGCTCCGGTGCTGATGCACGGCAAGACCTCCCCGATCTACCACCGGCGCGAGGGTGTGCTGGCCGAGCTGCCGGTGCCGTTCGAGGCGACCCGCTACCACTCGCTGATCGTGGACCGACCGAGCCTGCCGGCGGTGCTGAAGGTCACGGCGGAGACCTCGGACGGGCTGATCATGGGGTTGCGACACCGCGAGCTCGCCGTGGAGGGGGTGCAGTTCCACCCCGAGTCGATCCTGACCAGCGTCGGGCCCACGCTGCTCGGCACCTACCTCGACGGGTGTGTGGTCGCCCGGGCCGCCCGGAGCGGACAGGCCGACCGCGTCACCGCCTGAGTCCCCGTCGACGACCGGTCCGGCGTTCTACGGGGAGCCGCGGAGCACGTCCAACGCCTCGTCGATGTCGGCGACGCCGACCACCTCGAGGTCCTCCGGTGCCCCCGCATGCGCCTCGTCGAGCTGCAACGACGGGACCAGCACCAGGTCCGCGTCGTAGTCGGCTGCCGCCCGCATCTTCTCCCGCACCCCGCCCACCGGCCCGATCCGCCCGTCTGCATCGAGGGTCCCGGTACCGACGACGGTGCGGCCGGCCAGCAGGTCCTCGTCGCTGAGCAGGTCGTAGACGGTCAGACCGACCATCATCCCGGCGCTGGGCCCGCCGATGCGCACACCCTCGCTCAGGGTCACGTCGAAGGGGAGCCGGAGCTCGTTGACAGCGGTCTCGATCGCGACCCCGAGCCGGGCCTGACCGTCGTCCGCGACGTCGGCGAGCCGGGCGGTCACCTCCCGCGTGTTCCCGGCGTGACGCACCGTCAGCGTGAGCTCGTCCCCGATCTCCGCGCGGCGGGTCAGGTCCTGGAGCTCCTCCGCCGCCACGATCTCCTCGCCGTCCACGGCCTCGACGACGTCGCCCGGGGCGAGCAGGCCCTCGGCCGGCGACTCGGGCAGGACCTGGACCACCACGACCTCGGTCACCAGCTCGGTCTCAACGCCGGCGGCCTGGGCCCCGACCGCGGCGGCGACGTCGAACTGGCGGCCGAAGCGCTCCCGTTGCAGCTCGAGCTGTTCGTCGCGGTCGACACCGGGCGGGTAGACCTGGGTCGCGGGCTCCAGCGTCCGCTGCTCGTCGAGCAGCGCCCCGAGCGCCTGGGCCGTGGGCTGCTGGCGCAGGATGACCGTCAGCAGGGCGGTGTCGCCGTCCAGCTCCGAGGTGTCCGCGCCCTCGATCTGGACCAGCGGGGGGATCGGCGTCGGGGTCCCCGGGACGAACTCGACGAACGGCAACGGCACGATCCACGCGGCCCACAGGATGACCGCGCTGCTGGCGCCGTAGAACACGGCGCGGGACAGCCGTGACCTCCAGCCCGGCGCGAGCTGCTCCCGCCCGGCCGCGGTCCCGTCGCCTTCCACCTCCGGCTCGCGCGGTCCGCTCACATCGGCTCCACGTCGCGGGAGGCCACCGGGGCGGCGGGGGCGGGGGGCTCCGGCCCGCCGGCCGCTGCCCCGAACCGGCGCACCTCGTGCAGGGACCGGGCCACGTCACGCTCGACGAGCGTGCCGACCTCGACCGCGCCGTCGGCGACGCGCACGCGATCGTGGTCGCCCTGGAAGGCCGCGACGAGCGCGTGCAGGTCGGCGTGGAGCTGTACGGCCGGCAGCTCGGGCACCCCGGCCGTGTCGGCACCCACCGCGTCGGGGGGAGGTTCGAGCGGTGGTGGCTGACGGCCGTCGAGACCGGAGAGCAGCTCGCGCACCGTGCGCCCCGAGAGCACCTCGTCGAGCTCCGCGTGCCGCAGCTCCCGCCGGGCGGCCAGGTAGAGGAAGACGCCGGTGACGACGAGGATCACGCTGCCCACGCTCGCGGGCAGCAGCGTCAGCGGCGCGACGAACGGCAGCAGCAGCCCGGTCCCGACCAGGGTCAAGCCGAGCAGCTGGCCCGCGCGGACCGAGGTGCGCAGGGCCCGCATCCGGTCGCGGGTGATCATCCACATCAGCGCTCGCAGCACCCGGCCGCCGTCGAGCGGCGCGCCCGGCACGATGTTGAAGGCCGCCAGGAGCACGTTCCACCAGCCGAGCAACCCGGCCACCTCGGCGACCGGAGCACCCACCGCGTCGGGCAGCAGGTCGGGGCTCACGGTCGCGACGATGCCGAAGACGGCACCGCAGAGCAGGCTGACGTAGGGGCCGACGAGCGCGATGGCCAGCTCGTCGCGCGCCGTCTGCCCGCCGGCGTGCATCTCCGTGACCCCACCGAACAGCAGCAGGGTGATCGCCTCCACCTCGATGCCCCGGTGTTGCGCCTCGAGGGCGTGGGCGAGCTCGTGGGCGAACGTGGTCGCCATGACCAGCAGGGCGCCGACGGCCGCCATCGGGATCGCCAACGGCCAGCTGAAGCCGTCGACGAAACGCAGCAGGAACAGGGCCGCCACCAACACCCCGAGCAGCAGCACCGAGGGATCGAGGCGGACCTCGACGCCTCGGACGTTGGCGATGCGGACGGCGCGGGCGAGCATGGGCGGACGGTACCCCCGCCCGGTGGACACGCCGGGCGCGCTGAGGGCTCGTCGCCGCTCGGCGGGCGCGCCCATCGCATGCGTCGGTGGCGCGATCGGGACCCCGGCCGTCGGTCGGAGTGGGGCGTGTCCCACGGGCCGCGCAGCGCCGTTAGGTTGTGCACCATGGAACTCGACGACACCACCATCCGTGACCTCATCGGCTTCACCGACGACGTCGGCGTGCTCTCGTTCTACGTGGGTCACACGCCGGCGCAGGCGGCCGATCCCCAACCGACGCAGCCGATCGAGATCCGCAACGAGCTCAAGGCGCTGCGCGAACGGCTCGACGGCGGCGACCGTGACGTCGCCCGCGCGGTCGAGCGTCGTCTCGAAGAGATCGACCGCGACATCGACGAGCTGCTCGATCCGAAGTCGAGCGGGCAGGGACGAGCCCTGTTCGTCGGCGTCGAGAGCGGTCGCTCCGAATCGGTCCGACTCCAGGTGCCCTTCGCCAACCGGGTCGTGTTCGACTCCTCCGCGTACGTGCGACCGCTGGTCGCCGCGCTCGACGAGGGGCGACCCGCCGGGATCCTGGTGGTCTCGCGCCACGGCACCCGCCTGCTGGAGTGGTCGTTGCGCGGCATCGTGGAGATCGGCGACGACGCCTTCGAGCCGGGCGACCAGATCTTCGCCGAGGAGAAGGCCGGTCCGGCGATGAGCAACCCGGCCAACCCCCAGCAGGGGTTCAACGACAAGGAGCGGTTCGAGGAGCGCTTGAACGAGAACCGGCTCCGCTTCTTCCGCGACGTCGCGAACCGCACCATGCAGCGGGTGGAGCAGCAGGGCTGGGACCGGTTGGTCGTCTCCGCCCCACCGAAGCTGCGGGACGAGTTCGGCGAGCTGCTGCCCCAGTCGAACGGCTCGCTGCGCGTGTTGATGTCCGAACAGGCCTGGGAGGACTCCGCCCCCGCCAAGATCGCCGAATCCGCCTGGGATCTGCTGCGTTCGGTCCACCGCGACCGCGAGCGGGAGCTGGTCGAGAGCACCCTCGAACGGGCCCAGGGTGGTGGCACCGCCGCCCTCGGTCTGCGGCACGTCTGCGACGCGCTCAACGAGGGCCGGGTCGCGCATCTGCTCTACGACGTGTCCCTCGAGCTCGAGGGTTACGTCTCCGACCAGGGCACGGTCCACCCCCGTGTGGAGGGCATGGTGGCCCAGTCCGACGTCGAGCTGCGGCGCGACCCGCTGTTCATCGAGCGGATGCTGGAGAAGGCGATCACCACCTCGGCGATGGTGACACCGGTCTCGGACGACACGGCCGCTCCGCTGGCGGACCACGAGGGCGTCGCGGCCACCCTGCGCTGGTGACCTGGCGTACGTGGGGAGCCCGGTGACGAGCCCGCAGCAGCTGCGTGCGAGCGTCGACGAGGTGCTCGAACTGCACGACACGGGGGACCTCGACGCCGCGCTGACCGCGGCCGAGGCGTTGGCCGCCTCGGCCGAGGAGGCCGACACGGCCGACCCCGTCGTGCGCGAGTCGGTCTTCGCCGCCCGGTTCGAGAGGGCCCTGCTCCTGACCGAGCTCGGTGAGCTCGAGCGGGCGGCCGAGGCGTACGCCGCCGCGGCCGCGACCCCGGCCGATCCCGACGACCCCGACCAGCGCCACGAGATCGCCATGGCGCAGCTCAACCGGGCGATCTGCCTCGAGGCGATCGGGGACGGCGAGGCGGCCCTCGACGTCTACGAGCAGCTCGTCGAGCGCTTCCGCCACGCCGAGGACCCCGTCACCGCGGATCAGGTGGTCCGGGCGCGCGTCAACCGGGCGGCGACCCTCCTCGGGCTGGAACGTCACGAGGAGGCCCTGGCCGGCGCCGGGGCGGTCGTGGCGGAGCTCGACCGCACGACCGGGCTCGGGGCCGAGCAGGTCGCGATGGGGGTACGCGTGCAGATGGCGGCGCTGGTGGCGCTGGACCGATCCGAGGAGGCGGTCGCGGCCGGCGCCGTGCTCGACGGCTGCGACGACGAGGAGACGGGGGCGAGGATCCAGGTCGCGACGGCGCGGCGGGACCGAGCGTCGATCCTGGCCTCCCTCGAGCGGGCCGAGGACGCGATCCGCGAGCTGGACACCACGCTCGCTCGCATCGAGGGCGATCCCGACCCCGACGTCGGAACGGTCGTCACGGAGCTGCGGGCCGACCGCGCGCGGCTGGCCGGCTGAGCCCCGCCACGCCCCCGTCGCGCGACTCGTGCCGACGGGCGATGGTCCGCAGCCACGCTCGCCCCGGCGCGGCCGCGCGCCGGCCTGCGTTCAGCCCCCGGCTGCCTCGGCGTCGTCGAGGGCCCCGACCAGCTGCTCCCTGGCCCGGGCGACCCGTGAGCGGATCGTGCCCACCGGGACCTCGCATGCCACCGCCGCGTCCGCGTAGGACCAGCCGAGCAGTTGGGTGAGCACGAAGGCCTCGCGGCGGTCCCGGTCCAGGCCCGCGATGAGCTCGTGCAGCGCGACCGTGCCGGCGCGATCCGGCTCGCTCCGTGCCGGTGGCTCGGGCAGCCGTCGCCGCCGACGGCGTCGTCGGATCTCGTCGGCCGCGACCCGCCGGGCGATCGACAGCAGCCAGGTCCGTGCGCTGGCGTCGCCGCGGAACCGCGGGATCGAGCCCATCGCCCGCAGGTAGACCTCCTGGGTGAGGTCGTCGGCGGTGCCGGGGTCCACCAGGTGGGCGAGGAAGCGCCAGACGTCCGCCTGCGTACCGCGGACGAAGCTCGACAGCGCCAGCCGGTCCCCCGCGGCCGCGTCCAGCAGCAGCCGGGTCAGCTCGTCGCCCGCTCGGGCGCTCACGGGTCGCTCGGTCGGGAGCTCATGGACGGTAGGTCCTCGTCGGGGGGGATACGGCCAGCCGACGCTCGCTGCGCGGGGCGGGCCCATCGGGCCAGGGTAGGTCCGATCACGTCGTCCGATGCGCGCGCGACGGGAACCGCCGCCCGGCCCGGGGCGACCACCTCTGGCGGAGGGTCGAGGCCGCCGACGCGGGTTCGTGCCGCCGACGCGGGTTCGTGCCGCCGACACCGGAGGATGTGATGGACGTGCCGCCGCCCGACCCGGGGTGCACCGAGGTGCGCGAAGCGCTGTCGGCCCAGCTCGACGGTGAACGGCTCGAGCTGTCATCCGAGCGGCTGCGAGCGCACCTGACCCGCTGCGGCGCCTGTGCGGCGTTCGACGAGCGGGCCGTGCGGGTGACACGTCGAGCGAGGATCGGGGCGGCGGCCGCGGTCCCGGACCTGACCGCCCCGATCCTGACCTCGCTGGCCGATCGCCACGCCGGGGCGGGGCACCGGCGCACCCGGCAGCTGCGCGGGCTGGTGGCGCTCGCCGGAGCGGTGCAGCTCGCGTTCGCGTTGCCGGCGCTGCTCGGGCTGCTCGGACCGGACCTGCACCTCGGACGCGACCTCGGTGCGCTCCAGCTCGCCCTCGGGGTCGGGTTCCTGTTCGCGGCCTGGCAACCGGCCCGGGCGGCCGGGGTGTTGCCCGTGGCCACGGTCGTGGCCCTCGGGGTGGTGGTCACGGCTGGCTCGGACGTGGTCAGGGGCGCGGCGACCGTGACCGCCGAGCTCACCCACCTCAGCGAGCTCGTCGGCGTGGTCGTCCTGTGGGCACTGCGCCGTCGCAGCCAGGACATGGTCGTGCCACCATCCCCTCTGACCGGGGTCGGTCCCGCGACCGCCCGGCGCTGAGGAGCCTCGATGACGCTGCGCCGCTTCCGTGCCGTGCCGCTCGGTCTGCTCGGCCTGCTCGGTCTGCTGGTGCTGCCCGCCGCCCCGGCACTGGCCCACGCCATGCTGGTCTCCGCCGACCCGGCGGACGGGGAGGAGCTCGACCTGCCGCCCGACACGCTCCAGTTCGCTTTCAACGAGCCGGTCGAGCTCGCGCCCGACGGCGTGCGGCTCTTCGACGGCTCGGCCGACCGCGTCGAGCTCGAGCTGGTCGACGACGGCGACCCGACGACCGTCACGGCGGCCCCCGTCAGCGAGCTGCCGGACGGCGCGTACGTCGTCACCTACCGGGTCGTCTCGATGGACAGCCACCCGGTCGCCGGCGTGCAGACCTTCCAGGTCGGCGACGTCGCTGAGGTCGATGACGCTGTCCTGGCGGAGCTCGTCGGTGGTACGGACGCCCCCGTGGCCAGCGCGCTGGGTCAGCTGTTGCGGGGGCTCGGGTACGTGGCCGCCCTGCTCGCCGCCGGTGCCGTCGCCTTCGCCGCGTGGGTCGCGCGGACCCCCGCGGATCGCCAGGCATCGCGGCGGCTGGCCACGACCGCAGCCATGGTCCTGGTCGTCGTGACCGTGCTGTCGGTCCCCGTGCAGGCGGCGGCCGTGACCGGCGACGGCCTCGCGGGAGCGACCTCGGCGCCGGCGCTGGGCGAGGTGCTGTCCTCGACGTTCGGGGTCTCGGCGGCGGTCCGTCTGATCGGCGCGGCGGCGTTGCTGGTCTTCTGGGCCGTGGCGGCGCCGGTCGGGGTCCTCGTCGTCGGTGGGCTCACCACGCTCGGTTCGTTCGTCCTCGACGGTCACCAGCGCACGGTGGAGCCGACCTGGCTCCTGACGGGCGCCGGCGTCGTCCACCTCGTGGCGGCAGCCGTCTGGGTGGCGGGTCTCGTCCTCCTGGCGGGATCGTTGCGGCGACGGTCGGTCGCCGACGACCCGGTGGTGGCCGCGGAGACGATCTCGCGTTTCAGCAGCCTCGGCGTGATCTGCGTGGGGTTCGCGGCGTTCGCCGGGGTGGCCATGGCGGTACCGCTCGTCGGGACGCCGGCGGCGCTCACGGCGACCACGTACGGCTGGTTGCTGGTGGCCAAGACGCTCCTCGTGCTGGTGGTCGTCGGCCTGGCGGCCTACAACCGGCAGCGCCTGGTGCCGGCCATCGTGATGCGGGCCACGCCGACCGGCGGCAGTCTCGACACGGTGGACCGGCCCGGGGAAAGCACCACCTCGACGGCCGAACGTGCCTGGAGCCGTCTGCACCGCACGGTACGGGTCGAGGCGGCGCTGCTGGTGGCGGTCCTGCTGGTGACGGGGGTGCTGGTCACGGTCCAGCCGGCGTCGGAGGCGGCCGGTCGGGGTGGCTGGTACGAGACCACGGCGCGGCTGGACGAGCAGCACGAGGTCGACCTCGTGGTCGATCCCAACCGCGCCGGTCGCAACACGATCCACCTCTACGTCCTCGACGAGACCGGGCGGCCCGCCGCCACGATCGAGGACGTCGAGCTCGAGCTCACCTACGTCGAGCAGGGCATCGGCCCGATCGGCATCGAGCCGTACGTGGCGGGCACGGGACACTGGATCGCGACGGTGGACGATCTCACCTTCCCCGGCGATTGGGAGATCCGGGTCCTCGCCGACGACGCCGACGCGCAGCGCCAGGAGGTCACCGTCACCGTCCCCGTCGCGCCGTGACCGTCCCTCGCCGTCTCGCGCTCGTCGCCGTGCTCGCGTGCGCGGTCCTGCCGCTGCTGGCGGGTCCCGCCGTGGCCGATCCGGCGGGCCCGACCCACTACCGCTCGACCGTGACCGCCGTCGACGGCGAGGTTGCCAGCGACCTCGACGTCGAGGTGGTGGGCGGTGACAGCTACCTCGTGCTGCGCGCCCCAGAGGGCGTCGAGGTCGAGGTGCCCGGCTACGACGGCGAGCCGTACCTGCGCTTCGGCGCCGACGGCACCGTCGAGGTCAACACGCGATCACCGGCACGCTGGCTCAACGACGCCCGCTTCGGAGCGGCCGACGTGGAGGTGCCCCCGCTCGCCGACGCCGAGGCGGTGCCCCGGTGGGAGACCGTCGCCGACGGCGGCGTCTACTCCTGGCACGACCATCGCGTGCACTTCATGTCGCCGTCGTTACCACCCGCGGTCGACCCGTCCGTGCGCGAGCCACAACCCGTGCTCGACTGGACGGTCCCCATCTTCGTGGACGGTGAGCCGGCGGCGATCGCCGGCGAGCTGCACTGGGTACCGGGACCCCACGGTGCATGGGCGGTGCTGGCGGGGGCGGTGGCCCTGGGGGTGGGCGTGCTCACGGGGCTCACCGGACGCCGGCTGTCGGTCGTGGCGACCGTGGTCGCGGTGATCGTGGCGGCTGCGAGCGGAGCGGTCGTGACCGCCTCGATGCCCACCGGCGCCGACGTCGAGCCGGCGCTCGTGGTGCTCCCGGCGGTCAGCGTCCTGGTGCTGGCCGTCGCCTCGATCCTGCACCGGCGGCGTGACGCGCGGAGCCGCTGGCTCGTGCCGGCCGCCGGCGTACCGGTCCTGGCCTGGGGCCTCGTGCAGGCCGGCGCGCTCTGGCGCCCCATCGTGCCGGGGCCGCTG
>SKTG01000153.1 GCA_007118045.1 Nitriliruptoraceae bacterium | reverse complement strand
TCGCGGCCCCAGGCCCCGGGCCCCGGGCCCCGGGGGTGCCCGGACGACACCGGTGACGAGCTCGTGCGGACCGAGCCGCCCCGGGTGCCTGCGCATGTCACGCGCATGTCACGCGCATGCTCTCGCGAACGCGGGAGCGCCGCGCCGGACGCAGGCTACCGCCCCACGGCCCACTCGTCACCGAACCGGCCTTCCCCACAGCCCACCCGTCACCGAGCCAAGCGGCCCCATCACCCGGTCGTCACCGAACCGGGCCTCCGCCGGCTGTGAGCGGCCGGCCACCCCCTCATCGCCGAGCCGCCACGGGAGCCGACCCGGGGCACCGACGGGGCTAGGTCCTCGCGTGCCCGTGCCTCCTCGCCTCGATCGCGGCCAGGACCTCGGCCACGCACCGGTCGAGGTCGTCGTTGACCACACGCACGTCGAAGCGATCCCCCGCCGCCAGTTCCTCCCAGGCTCGGTCGAGGCGTCTGCCGATCGCGTCGGGATCCTCGGTGCCGCGAGCACGCAGCCGCCGTTCCAGCTCCTGGAACGACGGTGGCTCGAGGAAGACGAGCAGCGCGTCCGGGTCGTGCTGCTTGACCTGCAGCGCGCCCTGCAACTCGATGTCGAGCACCACGACCCGACCCTGGGCGATCGCCTCCTCCGCCGGCTGGCGCGGGGTCCCGTACCGGTGACCGGCGTACTCGGCCCACTCCAGCAACGCGCCATCGGCGATGCGGCGCTCGAAGGTCTCGAGATCGACGAAGTGGTAGTGCACCCCGTCCCGTTCACCCTCCCGGGGTGGACGGGTCGTCATCGACACCGACAGGACGCTCTCGGGCAGTGCCGCACGGACGCGCGCGTGGACCGTTCCCTTGCCCACCCCCGACGGTCCCGCGATCACGACCAGCAGGCCGCGGGGGTCGCTCACGGGCTCCCCTCGAACGTCTCGATCAACGCGGCACGTTGGCGCGCCCCCAGACCACGGAGCCGCCGGTTCGGCGCGATGCCCAGATCCTCCATGAGCCGGCGCGCTTTGACCGGTCCGTACGCCGGCATGGCGCCGAGCACGTCGGCCACCTTCATCTTGGCCACGGCATCCTCGTCCTCGGAGAGCTCGAGGACCCGACGGATGCCGAGCGAGCGCAGCTTCAGCCGTTCCTTGACCTCGGCACGTACCCGGCGTGCGGCCGTGGCCTTCTCGAGCGCCGCTCGACGCTGGTCCGGATCGAGCTCGGGAAGCGGCATAGTGGCTCCTGAGGCCGGGGGCCTGCACCCGGGCCTCCCGGGCGGTGACGTGGTGCGCAGCGCCCCACCCTAGTCCCCCCCACCGGGAGCACGCCGCGCCGCGATCGCGAGCTCCGCGAGCGCCCGCGCCCTCGGCCAGGCCGCGCGCCTCGCCAGCTAGCGTGCTCGCCACCACGACCGATCCGACCGCCCCCGGAGGGCCCGTGCCAAGCGAGCAGCCGATCGTCCTCGGCGTCGACCTCGACGGCGTGTGCGCCGACTACGAGGCGGGTTTCCGGGCCGCGGTCGCGCGCCAACACGGCCGCGACCCCGACGAACTGCAGCCGCAGACCAGGATGGACGCGTACTCGGAGTGGGGGCTGAGCTTCGAGGAGTTCGAGACCGCCCACCGTCGGGCGGTGCTCGAGGACCGCATGTTCCGGCACATGCCACCGCTCACCGGTGTCTCGGAGGCGTTGTGGGAGCTCTCGGACCTCGGCGTGTGGATCCGGATCATCACGCACCGGCTCATCTTCAACTGGGCCCACGAGATCTCCGCGGCCGACACCGCCGCCTGGCTCGACCAGCACCGCATCCCCTACCGGGACCTGTGCTTCATCGGTGACAAGCCGAACGTGGGCGCCGACCTGTACGTGGACGACTCGCCGGGAAACATCGTCTCCCTGCGGGAGGCGGGCCGAGCCGCGATCGTGTTCGACCAGCCCTACAACCGACATCTCGCCGGACCCCGAGCCACCACCTGGCGCGAGGTCGTCGCGCTGGTGCGAGGTGACCTCGAGGCCCGGGACCGTCAGGTGCCGCTACCGCTCTCCGAACAGGGCTGAGGGCGGTGCCCCGAGCTCCGGTCGACCAGTGGCGCCACGACGGGCACGCGGTCGCGTTCGCCTGACGACGCGACGACGCGACGACGCGACAGCCCGACGACGCGACAGCCCGAAGACGCGACGACGCGACAGCCCGACGATGCGACGACGGGACCGAGAGGTTCCCGAACGAGGATCCGACGTGTCAGACCCGAGCCACCCGAGCAGCGACGCGGAACGGGGACCCAGCGTGTCACAGGCGGACCACCCGAGCGCCGACGCGAGCACGGCGAACTGGACGGTCCCCGACGACCCCGACGAGCGCGTCGCCGCCTACATCGAGTTCATGGTCCGCAGCGAGGTCCTCACGTTCGGGGACTTCGTCGGCAAGTCGGGCCGGCGCATGCCCTACTTCGTCAACGCAGGGCGCTACCGGACCGGCCGTCAGGTGGCGCTGCTGGGTCGTTTCTACGCGGCGGCCATCGCCTCGGCGTTCGACCACGTCGACGTGCTGTTCGGTCCCGCGTACAAGGGCATCCCGCTGGCGGTGTCCACGTCCATCGCCCTGGCCGAGCAGCACGGTCGCGACGTCGGCTTCTGCTTCGACCGCAAGGAGGCGAAGGACCACGGGGAGGGAGGCACGCTGATCGGCCACGAACCGGTCGACGGGGACCGGGTCGTCATCGTCGAGGACGTCACGACGGCCGGGACCTCGATCCGGGCGACCGTCCCCCAGCTCCTGGCCGCGGCCGACGTCGAGGTGGTTGGCCTCGTGGTCGGCGTGGACCGCCAGGAACGCGGCGACGGCGCGCGCTCCGCGCTGACGGAGCTGGCCGAGGAGTTCGCGCTCGAGACCGTGGCGCTGACCACCATCGACGAGATCGTCACCTACCTGTCGAGCACCGAGGTGGACGGACGGTGGGTCCTCGACGATCGCGACCGCGCCCGGATCGCGGCCTACCGCGACGAGTACGGCGCCGGGTGAGGTCCCCTCCCACGCGAGCCTGACCAGCGCCGGTGCCGCATCCCACCGAGCTTCGCGACGGCTCAGGCGCCGATCGAGGTGGCCAGGGCGCGTGCGGCGAGCACCGGATCGCTCGCCTGCGTGATCGGCCGTCCGACCACCAGCAGGTCGGCACCGTCGGCCACCGCGCGGTCGGGGGTCGACGCGCGAGCGTGATCGTCGTGCCCGGTGGCGTCCGCGGGCCGGATACCCGGCGTCACCAGCCGCGGGGCCGGACCGACGACGTCCCGGACCGCCCGCAGATCCCGCGGCGCGCAGACCAGGCCAGGGGCGCCGGCCTCGACAGCGAGGGCCGCCAGCGCCGGGACCTGCCTGGCCGCCGGTGGCGCGTTCACGGCGGCGAGCTCGCCGTCGGACAACGACGTCAGCACGGTCACGGCCAGCACCTCGCCGGCGTCGCCCAGTCCCTCGACGGCGGCCCGGACCATCGCCGCACCACCGGAGGCGTGCACCGTGAGCAGCCCCACACCGAGCTCGGCGATCCGACGCGCCGCCCGCTCCACCGTGGTCGGGATGTCGTGCAGCTTGACGTCGAGGAAGACGGGGCCGTGCGCCGCGATCGCCGTGACGGCACCGGGTCCGTGGGCGGAGAACAGCTCCAGGCCCACCTTGAACCACCCGACCTCCCCGGCCAAGGCGCCAGCGAGACGCTCCGCCTCAGCCAGCGTCGACACGTCGAGCGCGACCGCCAACCGCTCGTGCGGCGCCACCACCCTTCCCGACGCGTCGGTGGACGGATCCCCGGCGGCTCCGGTGGTCCCGCTTCCGTTCATCCTCGTCCTCCTCCGACCTCGCGGCGCTCGTGACCAGCTGCGACGTCCCGACCAGCTGCGACGTCCCGGTCGCTCCACTTTCCCCCCGGCCCGCACGCTCGCCCGTCGCGTCACGCGCCCCACGGGTGGGTGGCCCCGATCAGCTCCCGCGGCGAGGCCAGCCCGCGTCGGGCCAACCAGCGGCGCAGCTCGGTGATCAGCGTGCTGCCGACGAACGGGTCCACGTAGGTGGCGGTGCCCACCGACACCGCGGACGCACCGGCACGCAGGAACGCCACCACGTCCTCGACGGTCCGAACACCGCCGCAGCCGAGGATCGGTACGTGCGGCAGGGCCCGGTGGACCTGGTGCACCGCCCGGAGCGCGATGGGTCGGATCGCGGGCCCGGAGAGGCCTCCGTACGTGTTGTACAGATCGGGTCGGCCCGTCTCCGCATCGATCGACATGCCGAGCAGCGTGTTGATCAGCGTCAGTCCGTCGGCCCCGGCCTCGACGACCGCCGCGGCGATGTCCACGATCGAGGTGACGTCGGCCGTCAACTTCGCGAGGATCGGCAGGTCGGTGACCTCGCGGACCGCGGCGATCACCGCCGCGCTGTCCACGGGCGAGCAGGCGAAGACGAGCCCGCGGTCCTCGACGTTCGGGCAGGAGAGGTTGATCTCCAGGGCGGCGATCGCCTCGCCGCCCTCGGTCGTCAGACGGTCCGCAACGTGGCGGTAGTCGTCCGGCCCGCGGCCCGCGACCGAGGCGATCACCGTGGCGCCACGGTCACGCAACCACGGCAGATCCTCCTCGAGCCACGCGTCGACGCCCGGGTTCTGCAGACCGATGGCGTTGAGCATGCCCGACGGCGTCTCGGCCATGCGTGGCGTCCACAACCCTTCCCGGGGCTCCCGCGTCACCGACTTGACGATGACCGCACCGAGCTCGGTGATGTCGTAGAAGCGGTCCATCTCCACGCCCGAGGCGAAGCACCCCGAGGCGGAGGCGACCGGCGCGCTGAGGGCGACGCCGGCGAGGTCGACGGCGAGGTTCACGGCATCCGGCGCGAGGCTGTCCTCGCCCCAGTCCTCCACGGGCGCGGGCGGATCGACGCGACGGACGTCAGCGCTCACGACGCACCTCGCTCAGCTCGAGCTGAGGGCTCACGTCTCGTCCCGGTTCCCGGCGGTCCGATCCTCACGCCTGCCCCCACCGCTTCTCGTCGGTCGGTCCGTCTTCCTCGTGCCGCTTCCCGTCGGTCGGTCCGTCACCCTCGGGCCACCGCTTCCCGTCGGTCGGACCGTCACCCTCGCGCCACCGCTTCCCGTCGGTCGGACCGTCACCCTCGGGCCACCGCTTCCCGTCGGCCGGTCCGCCTTCCTCGCCCGACCGCTTCTGGTCGGTCGGTCCGTCGGCCTCGCCCCACAGCTCCGCGTCGGTCGGACGGTCGTCCCCCGCCGGGTCCTGCTCGGCGCCGTCCCGCGTCCCCGGTCCGACGGCGTAGCGGCTCTGGTCCCAGGCGATCCGCGCGCCGTTGAAGACCGGCCCCTCGAGGCACGTCCGTTTCATGCGCACCCCGTCCGAGCGGCCACGCATCGGCAGCACGCACGTGAAGCACACCCCGATACCGCAGGCCATCAGCTCCTCGACCGCGACCTGCACGGGCAGCTCGAGCTGCTGACAGGCTTCGGAGACCGCCCGCAGCATCGGGTTCGGGCCGCAGGCGTACACGACGCTGGCCTTGGTGGCGGACGCCACGTCGGTGAGCACGTCGGTCACGCGCCCGCGCACCCCGTACGAACCGTCCTCGGTCGTGAACGTCGAGCTGGCGGACAGCCGCTTCGCCTCGATGATCCCGAGCAACCGGTCCCCGGTGGCCGCGCCCGCGATCATGTCGACGCGCAGCCCCCGTCGGAGCAGGTGCTCGCCGAGGTAGAACAGGGGGGCGACCCCGTACCCACCACCCACCAGCAGGCAGTTCACCTTCCGCTGCGGCAACGGGAAGGCGGTACCGAGCGGCCCGATCACGTCCAGCACGTCGTGCACGGACACCGACGTCAGCCACTCCGTCCCCGGCCCGTGCGCGTCGAAGACGATCTCGACGGTGCCGGCGCCGGGCCCCTGCCTCGAGACCCCCGCGATGGAGAAGGGTCGACGCAACAGGGTGTGGGGCGCCTGCACGTCGACCTGCACGAACTGGCCCGGCCGGGCGCGTTCGGCGATCTCCCGGGCGGAGAACGACAGCCGGTAGTACGCGCCGTCGCGCTTGCGTGCCATCACCTCGCAGCGCGAACGGACGGGCGTCTGCCCGTCGGCTCGGCCCATCGTGCGTCCACCCGTCAACGCGCTCACGGCGCCTCCTGCAGATCGAGCTGCACGCCGCCCGGCCGGAACCCGCCGGAGGACGACCCGTCACCAGCGCCGGCGCGCAACGCCGCCTGGTACTCCTGCAACGAACGGACGGCCAACGCGCCGCGTTGCAGGGCTTCCACGCCCTGCACGGCGGCGAGGATGCCAGACAGCGTCGTGATGCACGGGACGCCGTTGGTGACCGCCGCCTGGCGGATCTGGTAGCCGTCGCCCCGGGTCCGCGACCCGAACGGCGTGTTGAGCACCAGCCCCACCTCACCGGACTCGATGAGGCGCAGGATGCCCTCGTCGCCCGCGGACACCTTGCCGACGGTCCGGACGGGGATGCCGGCGCGGGCGAGCACGTCCGCGGTGCCCTCCGTGGCGACCACCTCGAACCCGAGGTCGAGCAGCCGCTTGACCGGGAACACGATCGCGCGCTTCTCGCGGTTGGCGACGGAGACGAACACCCGTCCCGCCGTCGGCAGCACCATGGAACCGGTCCCCGCCTGCGACTTCGCGAACGCGGCACCGAAGTCGAGGTCGATGCCCATGACCTCCCCGGTCGAGCGCATCTCCGGGCCCAGCACGGCGTCGAAGCCCGGGAAGCGGTCGAAGGGCAGCACGGCCTCCTTGACGGCGATGTGGGGCGGACGCGGCCCCTGCACGACGTCCCGATCCGGCAGCCAGCCCTCGGCGCGCAGCTGCGCCAGCGTCGCTCCCGCCATGACCCGAGCCGCGACCTTGGCCACGGGCACCCCCGTGGCCTTCGAGGTGAACGGCACGGTGCGCGACGCCCGCGGGTTCGCCTCGATGCAGTACAGCACGTCGTCCTTGAGCGCGAACTGCACGTTGAGCAGGCCACGGACCGCCAGTCCGCTGGCGATGCCCTCCGTGATGCGCCGGATCTCGGCCTCCTGGCCGCGACCCAACGTGATCGGCGGCAACGTGCACGCCGAGTCGCCGGAATGCACGCCCGCCTCCTCGATGTGCTCGAGCACCCCGCCGACGAACAGCTCCTCGCCGTCGTACACCGCGTCGACGTCCACCTCGATCGCGCCCTCCAGGAAGCGGTCGACGAGGATCGGTTGGTCGGGCGCGGCCGCGACCGCTTCGAGGAGGTAGCGCTGGAGCTGCTCATCGTCGTAGACGATCTGCATCGCCCGGCCGCCCAGCACGTAGGAGGGCCGCACCAGCACCGGATAGCCGATGGCGCTCGCGATGTCGCGGGCCTCGTCGAAGGAGCGCGCCACCCCGCCCGGCGGCATCGCCACGTCCAGCGAGCGCATCAGTTCGCCGAAACGGCCCCGGTCCTCCGCCGCATCGATCGCGTCGGGCGCGGTGCCCCACACCGGGACGCCGGCCGCGGCGAGGCCCTTGGCGAGCTTGAGGGGGGTCTGGCCACCCATCTGCACCAGCACCCCGACCGGTCGCTCGCGGTGACAGACCTCCAGCACGTCCTCGAGCGTCAACGGCTCGAGGTAGAGGCGATCGGCGGTGTCGTAGTCGGTCGAGACGGTCTCCGGGTTGCAGTTGACCATCACGGTCTCGAAGCCCGCCTCCCGCAGCGCCAGCACGGCGTGCACGCAGCAGTAGTCGAACTCGACGCCCTGACCGATCCGGTTCGGCCCGGATCCGAGCACGAGCACGCGCGGCCGCTCGCTGTCGACGACCTCGTCCTCGTCCTCGTAGGTGCCGTAGTGGTAGGGCGTGAACGCCTCGAACTCGGCCGCGCAGGTGTCCACCGTCTTGAACACGGGGCGGAGGCCGTGGGCGTGCCGGCGCTCGCGCACCGCCGACTCGTTGGTCTGCAGCAACGACGCGATGTGGGCGTCCGCGAAGCCGTCCCGCTTGGCGGCCAGCAGCACGTCGTCGGGCAGGGCGGAGAGGTGCTCGGAGCTGCGCAGCTCGCGCCGGCGTTCCACCAGCTGGAGGAACTGGTCCGTGAACCAGGGGTCGTAGCCGGTGAGCTCGCTGATGTGTTCGACGGACCAGCCACGGGTCAACGCCTCGTCGACGGCGACCAGCCGATGCGCGGTCGGACGTCGCAGCTGCTCCTCCAACGCGTCGTCGTCGATCTCGAGGGGTGCCGACGCGCCGAACCCGATCGAGCCGTCCTCGAGCGAACGCAACGCCTTGTTGACGGCCTCCTTGAAGGTGCGGCCGATCGCCATCACCTCGCCGACCGACTTCATCCGGGTCGTCAACGTGTCGTTCGAGCCCGGGAACTTCTCGAACGTGAAGCGTGGGACCTTCACGACGACGTAGTCGATGCTGGGTTCGAACGCGGCCTTGGTCTCCCGGGTGATGTCGTTCGCGATCTCGTCGAGGGTGTAGCCGACCGCGAGCTTGGCGGCGATCTTCGCGATGGGGAAACCGGTCGCCTTCGAGGCCAACGCGCTGGAGCGTGAGACCCGCGGGTTCATCTCGATCACGACCTGGCGTCCCGTGGCCGGGTCCACGGCGAACTGCACGTTCGAACCGCCGGTCTCCACACCGATGCGTCGCAGCACCGCGAACGCGGCGTCGCGCAGGCGCTGGTACTCCGGGTCGGAGAGCGTCATCGCCGGTGCGACGGTGACGGAATCGCCCGTGTGCACCCCCATCGCATCGACGTTCTCGATCGAGCACACGACCACGCAGTTGTCGTGCCGGTCGCGCATCACCTCGAGCTCGTACTCCTTCCAGCCGACCACCGACTCCTCGACCAGGACCTGGTGCACCGGCGAGTCGTACAACCCCTGCTGGATCATGCGAGCCAGCATCTCGCGGTCGTAGGCGATGCCCCCACCCTTGCCGCCGAGCGTGAACGAGGGACGCAGCACGACCGGGTAGCCGTACTCCTCCGCGGCACCGAACGCGCTGTCGGCGTCGCTGACGTAGGTCGAACGCGGCGACTCGAGGCCGATCTCCTCCATCGCCAGCTTGAAGAGCTGCCGGTCCTCCGCGGTCTGGATCGCTTCGAGGTCCGCGCCCAGAACCTCGACGTCGAACTCGGCGAGCACCCCCGAGCGCGACAGGTCGACGGCGAGGTTGAGCGCGGTCTGTCCGCCCAGGGTCGCGAGCAGCGCGTCGGGCCGTTCCCGCTCGATCACGGCGCGGACGGCGTCGATGGTCAACGGCTCCACGTAGGTCGCGTCGGCGATGTCCGGATCCGTCATGATCGTCGCGGGGTTGGAGTTGACCAGCACGACCCGCAGACCCTCCGCGCGCAGGACCGTGCAGGCCTGCGTGCCGGAGTAGTCGAACTCGCACGCCTGCCCGATCACGATCGGCCCCGAGCCGAGCACGAGCACGCTGCGCAGATCCTCGCGGCGCCCCATCAGGCCGCCCCGTCGACG
>SKTG01000128.1 GCA_007118045.1 Nitriliruptoraceae bacterium | reverse complement strand
TGGGACCAACAGCTGTCCCTGCGGATCCAGCAGATCCTGGCGTTCGAGACCGATCTGCTGGAGAACGGCGACCTCTTCGAGGGGTCCGCGGTGATGGACGCCAAGGTCGCCGACCTCATCGAGGAAGCGACCGCGTTGCTCGACGAGGTGCTCGCGCACGGCGGCGCGATGCAGGCCGTCGGGCTCATGAAGGGAGAGCTCGTCCGCTCGAACGCGCAGCGCCTGCGACGGATCGAATCCGGCGAACAGACCGTGGTGGGGGTCAACGCGTTCACCGGTTCCGAGCCCTCACCGATGGTCGACGAGGAGGGCGGCATCCTCCGGGTCGACGAGGCCGCGGAAGCGGAGCAGCTCGCACGGTTGCGCTCCTGGCGGGAGCGACGTGACGACGGTGCCGTCGCCGCGGCGCTGGACGAGCTGCGCCGTGTCGCGCGGACCGACGCCAACCTGATGCCGGCCTCGATCGCATGCGCCAAGGCCGGGGTGACGACCGGCGAGTGGTCGGCGGTGCTCCGGGAGGTGTTCGGCGAGTACCGGGGCCCGACGGGGATCTCCGATGGCAGCTCGACCAACGGCTCCGGCCCGGACCTCGAGGCGGCGCGGGCCCGGGTCCGCGCCGTCGAACGACGCGTCGGGCGCCGTCTGCGGGTGCTGGTCGGCAAGCCCGGGCTCGACGGGCACTCGAACGGGGCCGAGCAGGTCGCCATCCGGTGCCGCGACCTCGGCATGGAGGTCATCTACGAGGGGATCCGGCTCACACCCGCACAGCTGGTCCGCGCCGCCGTCGACGAGGACGTCCATCTCGTCGGGCTCTCGGTGCTGTCCGGCTCGCACCTGTCGTTGGTCCCCCAGGTCCTCGAGGGCCTGCGCGCGGAGGGACACGAGGTGCCCGTGATCGCCGGGGGCATCATCCCACCGGCCGACGAACGCCAGCTGCGTGCCGCCGGCGTCGCCGCGGTGTTCACCCCGAAGGACTACGAGCTCACGGCCATGCTCGTCGAGGTCGCCGAGCTCGCCGGGCGCGACCTCGGGTGAGCGATGCTCCGCGGACGGCGAGCGGCCCGCCCTGGGCGTGGCGGTTCGCGGTGCGCGTCGTGCGGTGGCTGCTCCGGGATCTGCTGGGCTGGCGGCTCCAAGCCCGCCGACCCGACGTCGTCCCGCCACCCGGCCAGCCGCTGGTCGTGGTGCTCAACCACACCTCCAACGTCGACGCGTTCCTGGTCGTCGACACGCTCTGGCGGCGGTTGCGGCACTGGTGCCGCCCGCTGATCAAGGCCGAGCTGTTCGAGCTGCCGGTGGTCGGCGCCCTGGCACGCCAGACGGGTGCCATCCCGGTCCATCGCGGCGAGGGCGCACGCCGCGAGGTCGCCTACGAGCACGCGATCGCGCAGCTGCGCGCCGGCGAGACGATCCTGATCGCACCGGAAGGCACGCACACGCACGACGGGTCGCTGCTGCCGCTGCGACACGGGGCCGCGCGTCTCGCTCTCGAAGCCGGCGTCGACGTGCTCGTCGTCACGCACTTCGGGGCGCAGCGGGGGTTCTCGCCGGTCGTCCGCGTGCCCGAGCGGGGCGTCGTCGTCACGATGACGGTCGATCTCGTGTCCCCGTTGCCGGAGGAGGACGCCTCCTCGCTGACCGGGAGGATCGCCGCCATCATGCTCGATCGCAGCGCTCAGCTGCGCGAGAGCTACCCCCAGGCCGATCCGAGCGCTCGCTGGTGGCCCCCCTACTCGTCCCCGGCGTCACCGAGCGCCACGGCGAGGGAGAACCTGGACCGTTACCGCCAGAGCATGGCGGAGGCCGTCGCGCAGGCCCGTGAACGCATGGCCGCGCTCGCGGCCGAGCACGAGGCCGACCAGCGGCTCAGCCACGCCAGGGAGCGGGCCGAGGCGCTGGCCGAGGACCTCGCGGCGCGCTCACGGGCCCGGGCGGAGACCCTGGCCGAGCACACCCGCGAGCGCTTCGAGGACCTCGCGGCGCAGACCCGCGAGCGCGCCAGCTCCTTCGTCGGCCATCTGCCGACCAGCGACGAGGACGCGGCGTCGCCGGACACCCACGAGGATCGGCCCGACGACACCAGGCGGGACCCGTAGGGCGGCGGCCCGTCCCGCCGCGGCGCGCAGCCGCACCCCGTCAGGCCTCCGCGTCCTGCGCGGCCCGGAACCCTCGGTCCAGGATCGCCTCCGCGAAGTCCGCCACCTCGGCGTCGATGTCGCCCGGGAGCTCGTCCTCCAGCGTGGTGGCGAACCGGGAGGCCGTCGTGTTGATCTCGAGCCGGAAGGAGGTCGAGGCCTCCGCGTCCGCGGCCAGGACCGGGGACTCGACGATCGCGCCGAGGTAGGCGGCCCACGAGTCGAGGTGGACCACGTAGTGCTCGCGGACGAGCTCCGCCCCCTCGTGGTCCCGCGGTCGCTCCAGGTGCTCGCGGACCCGCAACAGCTGGAGCCGTCGTTCCTCGGCCAACGCCGCGACCTGATCGACCAGCTCGTCGGCGTCCTCGTCCTCGCCGGGCGAGCCGCCGAAGATCTCACCCAGCTCGTCCTGCCACGAGATCATGGTGCGTTCGGACGCGTCGATGTCGATCAGCAGCTGTCCGAAGGCCACCCCGGTGTCGTCGAGCTGCTCCAGATCGGGGGGCGAGGGGTCCTCGTCGTCCCGCGGCGGGGCCTCGGCCGCGCCGCCGCCCGCACCCGGCGGTGTCCCCTCGGGAGCCGCCTCGGCGTCCGGGCCGGTCGCGTCGACGGGGGTGTCGGTGTCCGTCCGCTGGCCGTCGAGCTCGAGCACCCCCGTGACGGTGAGCACCACCGGTCCACCGATCAGCAGCGCGATCGCGAGCGCCACGCCGATGGCTCGACGCCGGGCTCGCCGCCGCCGCAGGGGCGGGGGCACGGGGGGGCCGTCGTCCTCGAACTCGACGCTGATGTGGGCGGGGCCGGGGCGCGAGGCGGGCGGTGTTTCCGGCGGGGGCCACGCGGGGTGCCCCGCGGACACGGGTCGCCCGGACACCTCGCCCTGTCGCTCCTCCGCCACGTATCCCTCCGGTACCTCGACACGGTACCGAGGACGGGCGGCCGGACCGCGTCAGGTCGCCGGGCCTCGGACCGCGTCGACCGCGTGCCCGCCTCGTGGGATCACACCTCGGACACCGGGTAGCCGGCCTCACGCAGGGTCGCCATCAGACGATCGACGTGCTCGGGCCCGCGGGTCTCGAGCTCCAGCACCACCTCGACCTGACCGAGCCGCAGGCGGTGCTCCAACCGGTGGTGGGAGACCCCGACGACGTTGGCGCGTGCCTCGGCCACGACCTGCAGCAGGCGGGACAGCGAGCCCGGCGAGTCCGCCACCCGGCTGCGCAACGTCGCGTAGCGACCCTGGGCGGCGAGACCACCGGTCACCAGGTGCTGGAGCACCAGCGGATCGATGTTGCCCCCCGAGAGGGTGGCGACGACCGGGCCGTCCGCGCGCACCGCGCCGGACAGCAGCGACGCGACGGCGGCCGCACCGGCCGGTTCGACGACCAGCTTGGCCCGCTCGAGCAGCAGGACCACCGCGTCGGCCAACTGATCGTCCGAGACCGTCACCACGTCGTCGACCAGCGCATCGACGTGCGCGAGCGTGAGCTCACCCGGCCGCTTGACCGCGATCCCGTCCGCGATCGTGGTGGTCGCCTCCAGCGCCTGTGGCCGACCCGCCGCGAGCGACGGGGCGAACGAGGCGCACGCCTCGGCCTGCACCCCGACGATGCGCACGTCGGGACGCAGGGCACGCAGTGCCACCGCGACGCCGGACAACAGCCCGCCGCCGCCCAGACACACCACGACGGTCGTCGCGTGCGGCACCTGTTCGGCGATCTCCAGACCCAGTGTGCCCTGCCCGGCGATGATGTCCGGATGGTCGAAGGGGTGCACGAACGGTCGGCCATCGGCGTCCGCGGCGGCCAGCGCGGCTTCGAGGGCGTCGTCCACCCCCTGCCCCACGAGCTCGACCTCGGCGCCGTACGCCATGGTGGCGTCGACCTTCGGCAGCGGGGCCTCCACCGGCATGTACACCGTGGCCCGCACGCCCTGCATGGACGCCGCCAGCGCGACACCCTGTGCGTGGTTGCCGGCCGACGCGCAGACCACCCCCCGCTCACGCTCCTCCGCCGACAGCCGCGCGATGCGGTTGTAGGCACCACGCAGCTTGAAGGAGCCCGCACGTTGCAGGTTCTCGCACTTGAGCCGGACCTCGGCGCCCACCTGCCTCTCGATCGCGCGGGAACGCTCGACCGGCGTGTCGTACACCACCCCCGCGAGCAGGTCCGCCGCTCGCCGCACGTCGTCGATCGTGACCAGTTCCACGGCAGCTCCTCGCAGCTCCTGGTCGGCACGCTAGGCGGTGGCAGGCGCGGGGTCGCGGGCGGCGCGCGGTCGGCTCTAGTCTCGCTGCTCCGAGACGGCCCGACGGGGCCGTCGTGGCCAGGAGCGCAGGACCATGGCTGAGGAGTTCCGCACGGCCCACGACACGATGGGCGAGATGTCGATCCCGGCCGACGCGCTGTGGGGCGCCTCGACGCAACGTGCGGTGGAGAACTTCCCGATCTCGGGTCGGCCCATCGCCGCCGAGGTCGTGCGCGCCCACGCCATGCTCAAGTGGGCCGCTGCGACCGCGAACCTGGAGCGGGGCGTGATCGAGGCGGATGTCGCCGAGGCGATCCGTGGTGCCGCCGACGAGGTCATCGACGGCGCGCTCGACGACCACTTCCCCGTCGACACCTTCCAGACGGGCTCCGGCACCTCGACCAACATGAACGTCAACGAGGTCGTCGCCAACCGGGCGAAGCAGCTGCTCGGCGAGGACCTCACCTCCACGCGGGTGCACCCCAACGACCACGTCAACGCGTCGCAGTCGTCGAACGACACGTTCCCGACCTCCGTGCACGTCGCCGTCGCCCGTGTCGCCGCCAAGGACCTGTTGCCGGCCCTCGATCACCTCGCCGGCTGCCTCCGAGCGAAGGCCGAGGAGTGGAAGGACGTCGTCAAGTCCGGTCGCACCCACCTGATGGACGCGACGCCGGTGACGCTGGGGCAGGAGTTCGCCGGTTACGCCCGCCAGATCGAGCTCGGTCGCGAACGCGTCGCGCGCTCGTTGGAGGCGGTGTACGAGCTGGCCCTCGGTGGCACCGCGGTCGGCACCGGTCTGAACTGCCCGCCCGGCTTCGCGGAGCAGGTCATCGGCCTGCTGGCCGAGCGCACCGGATTGCCGTTCCGCGAGGCGGAGGACCACTTCGAGGCCCAGGGATCCCGGGACGCGCTCGTCGAGGTCTCCGGGGCGCTGCGCACGGTCGCGGTCAGCCTGATCAAGATCGCCAACGACGTGCGCTGGATGGCGTCCGGACCACGCACCGGGCTCTACGAGATCCAGCTGCCCGAGATCCAGCCGGGGAGCTCGATCATGCCGGGCAAGGTCAACCCGGTCATCCCCGAGTCGGTCAGGCAGGTCGCCGCTCAGGTCATCGGCAACGATGCCGCCGTCACGGTCGGAGGCCTCTCCGGCGAGCTCGAACTCAACGTGATGATCCCGCTCATGGCCCGCAACGTGATCGAGTCCGAGGAACTGCTGGCCAGCGTCTCGCGCGTGTTCGTGGACAAGTGCCTGGCCGACACCGTCGCGACCGAGCAGGGCCCGGAGCTGGTCGAGCGCTCGCTGATGCAGGTCACCGCGCTGGTGCCCGAGATCGGGTACGAGCGCTCGGCCGCGCTCGCCAAGCAGGCGCTCAAGGAGGACAAGACCCTCCGCGAGGTCGCCCTCGAGGACGGGGTCGACGAGACGACCCTCGATCGGGTCCTCGACTACAAGGGCATGACGGAGGGCGGCGTCCTCTGACCACTGGCCGTTCTAGCGCGTGGCGAGCATCAGGTATCGCTTGCGGTCGTTGCGGGTGCTGCGGGACAGCTCCGCGATCTCCGTCACCTCCGAGAAACCGAGCCCGAGCAGGAACCCCTCGATCCACTCCCGAGGGTTGTCTCCCATCACCTCGATGGAGCTGCGGTCGAAGCTCGTCGTGTCACCGACCTGGCCGGTCTCGAAGAACATCCGGTCCCGGCAGCGGTCGGCCAGGGACTGCATGATCGAGGTCGCGGCCTCCATCCCCTGGACCCGCACCCAGTGGTGGAATATGGCCATGCACACCACCACGTCCACCGCCGGCAGCTGCCGCACGCTCTCCGCGTCGACGGTGAGCTGCCAGAAGCTGGTCCGTTTGGTGTCGTTGTAGAGCGTCAGCCACTGGGCGACCTGGTACGCCCGGGACGAGCCCTCGATGCCGAGCGCGAGCAGTCCGTGCTCGGCGAGCTTGAACGTGAACCAGCCGTGCTGGCTGCCGACGTCCATGGCCGAGCCGGAACCGGGCAGGTGCTCCCGGATGTGCTGCCATCGCTCGTCCACGAGACGACGAGGCTCGGGGAAGCGGGCGCGATCCTCCTCGCTGACGCCGTAGAGCGGTTGGTACTCGCGTATACCCGGCCCCTCGTTGAGGACCGTCAGGCCCTCCCGTGCGAGCCACCGGTACGACGCGACGAGGTCGCTGCGGTCGAACGGGGAGGGCGCCTGGGCGGAGGCGGGCTGGTCGACGGCGGTCGGCGGCGGCGTGCTCGGTGACACGTCGGGCCGTCGGCGGTCTCGGACAGCGGAGGCCACCGAACGCAGGGCCCGCAGCCCGCGCGATACGGCCCGACGTGCGAGCTGCTCGACACGGTCACGCAACGTCATCTGGGCAGCCTTCCGCTGGGTGGGCCGCTCCGTGTCGGCCCTGCCGTGACGGCGGGGCTGGAGCACCCGCCAGACCCGCGAGTATCACAGGTCGGGTGGTGTCGGGAACGCACCCTGGGCGGTCGCCGGGCGCCTGCCCGGCCGGCCCGAGAGTTCACCGGCGGGCAACGCCGGGTTCAGCGCGCCGACGGGGCAGCGTCGAGCCCGGGCGTAGGCTGCGGTGACGTTCCGTACGCCCGGGGCCGTGCCCGGCGCCGGTACCGCGGGAACGACCGAGGAGAAGCGAGTGAACCGGCTACGCGGAGCGGTGAGAGCTCCGGACGTCCACCCGCGGTCGTGGGAGGCGCCCGTGTTCCTTGGCGGTACCGGCCGCAGTGGCACGTGGGCCCTCGGTCGGCTGCTGGCGGCACCACCGACCTGGCGGACCGTGCGGACAGAGCTGCGCTTCCACGCCTCCCAGGGCGGGATGGCGGATCTGCTGCGCGGCAGGATCAGCGACGAGTGGTTCCTGCGGAACCTCCAGCGACGTTGGTACCGCCGCGACGGCGGCTCGGGCCAACCCAAGGGGCTGCAGATCGTCGTCGAGGAACCCGAGTACCGCACCGCGGTCCGGCGTTACAAGCGGGCGCGCAAGGCGGGGATGACGGCGGAGGTGGCCTGCCGTCAGCTCTACCTCGACATCCTGCACGGCTACCTCACGGACGCGGGAGCCTCCCACTGGGCGGAGACCACGCCGGACAACGCGGCCGCGGCGGACGTCCTGGCCCTCGTCTTCCCGCAGGCACGCTTCGTCCACACGGTCCGGGACGGTCGCGACGTCGCGGCCAGCGTGGCCACCATGCCCTGGGGGCCCGATGACCTCGACGGTGGCCTGGACTGGTGGGACCGACGCCTGCGTCTGGCCGACGCCGGCATGCGGGCCTGCCCGCCCGGCACAGCGCACACGGTGGTGCTCGAGGACCTCCTCGTCGACCGCCCGGAGCAGGTGCTCGAGGACACCTTGCGGTTCCTCGGCCTCGACGGACCTGACGACGCCGAGGTCCGGGACGCCTTCTGGCGCAAGATGACGGCGTCGGAGGCACACATCGGACGATGGCGGCAGACCCTGGACGGCGACGAGGCTCGGCGCTTCGACCGGCGGTACCGGGAGCTCTACGCAGCGCTCGTCGAGGACGACGTCGTGGCGCTGCCGCTCGAACCGGACCGGGTCGACGCGATGGGCGGCTGACCCCGCAGCCGCGGACGACCTCGCGCGGTCCCTCGCAGCAGGGAACCCGACCCCGACGCAGCGGCGCACGGTCCTGGGATCCCGGCCCACCGCTTGAGCGGTCCTGGGTAGCCCCATGTCGTCCGCACTCGCGCGAGGGCGGCAGCCGGTGGCGACCGGTCCGCCAACCGATCGGCCGCGCGTACCCTCGTTGACCGAGGAACAGGGTCGAGGATGCGAGCACGCGCCCGCCGTGATGGCGGCGTCGGGCGCGGCCGTTGGTTCCTGGCCGCCACCTCGACGCTACTGCTCGCGCTGACGGTCCTGGTGGTTGTCTTCTTCCTGCCGGATGAGCCGGACGACTTCTACGTCCCACCGAGCAACGCCGCAGATCATGCTCCAGGGACGCTGATTCGGAGCGAGCCGTTCACCGTGGGCATCCCCGAGGACGCCGAGGCGTGGCGGATCCTGTATCGCTCGTCGGACGTCGACGGGGCCACCAACGTCGTTAGCGGCCTGGTGTTGCGACCCTCTGCGCCAACGGACGGCCCCCGGCCGATGGTGACGCTCGGCCACGGCACGACGGGCGTCGACGAGAGATGTGCACCCTCGCTCTCCGCGCGCCCGCTCGGGTCGTTGCCGGGTGTCGAGGCCGCGTTGAGCGCGGGCTACACCGTCGCCGCCACCGACTACCCCGGGCTCGGAACTCCTGGTCCGCACCCCTTCCTGATCGGACCGACCACCGCCCACGCGCTGCTGGACGCGGCACGGGCGGCGAGCGAACTGTTGGGTGAGACCCCGCCGGCGATCACGATCTGGGGCTTCTCGCAGGGTGGCCACGCCGCGCTGTTCGCCGGGGAGCTCGCACCGACCTATGCGCCGGAGCTGCCGCTCGCGGGCATCGTCGCGTTCGCTCCCGCTACCGACCTGAGGGCCAACATCGAGTCGGCCCAGGGCACGATGCTCGGCACCCTGTTGGTGGTGGCGACGGCTGTGGCGTGGAGCGAGGACCGTGCAGAGCTCGACCTGGCCGACGTGGTCAGGGAGGAGTCACTGGACGAGGCGCGCTCCCTGGCGGCCCAGTGCCTGTCCAGCCCGCAGCTGCCGATCGCCACGATCCGCTCGATCCAGCTGCGTGACGACGTGGCGACCTTGGGTTCGCAGGGAACGCAGGCCTGGGTGGAACAGCTGGAAGCGAACACCCCACGGGGTCACATCGACGTCCCCGTTCTCGTACTGCAAGGTCGCGCCGACCCGATCATGGACCCGGACGTGACCGCCGCCCACGTCGCCGCAGGCTGCGCTGCGGGTGAGCCGATGGAGCTGCGGCTGCAGGCCGGGACGGAGCACTTCACGCTGGTTGCTCGCAACGTCGACGACGTGGTCGCATGGACCGAGGCTCGACTCGCCGGAGTCCCTGCCGGGTCCAGCTGTTGAGCGACCATCTCGTGGGAGTACATCCCGCTGCTGTTCGGGCTGCCCGGGTGAAGGCCGACGGCGCAGACGCCTCCTTCGGGCTCTGTTCGGACGGCGGACGACGAGCAGGCGTGAACGGGCAGGTCGGAGCCGGTTTTCACTCGCCCGGGAGGTAGTCGTCGGCGTAGTACTCGACCCCGAGGTGGGTGATCTGGTCCTCACCCATCATCCACCGCAACGTGTTCTTCAGCTTGGTCTGCTGGATGAACAG
>SKTG01000352.1 GCA_007118045.1 Nitriliruptoraceae bacterium | reverse complement strand
GGGGGACCCCGTGGCCGCCGAGCCCGTCCCCACCCACCGCATCTCCTGGTCCGCACGTCACGGTACGGGGTACCCCACGATCCCGTACGGGTGCGACCGGTCGCTCAGCCCGGTTCGGCGCGGTCAGCCCGGTTCGGCGCGGTCAGCCCGGTTCGGCGTGGCTGGCACCGCCCTCGTGCCGTTCCGTCGGGACACCGGCCTGGCCGTCCGGATGTTCGATGCGCAACGGATCGCGGAGGAAGGTGCGTTGGGTCGGGTAGGCGATCTCGACCGCCGGCTCCGACGCGATCGCGAGCAGCAACGCGCGCCAGACCTGCTGGTCGACGGCCCGCCGGCGTCGAGCGTCCACCAGGATCCGTCCCGTGAGGGTGACGCCGCTGTCCTTGACCGTGATGTAGGTGGTCGGGGTCAGGTGCGTGTAACGGATCTTGTAGGCCTGGGAGGCGCGGCGTATCCGATGGGCCGCTTCCTCGACGGTGTGACCGGCGGCTCCCTTCAGAGCCTCGAGCATCAGCTGTTCCGCTCGCTGCCAGTCCGACTCGAAGGTCACGCGCAGCACGACCTCGTGCCAGATGTAGCCGAAGCCCTCCGTGGAGTTGTAGACGTGGGCGGCGAACACCTTGCCGTTCGGCACGTGGACGATACGTCCCGTCGACTGGTCGGCGTCCACCCAGTTGCCGATCTCCAGCAGGGTGGTGCGGAACATGCGCACGTCGATGACGTCGCCGGCGACGCCGTCGACCTCGATGCGATCGTCGACGCGCCAGGGTCGGCGCAGCATGATGAACAGCCACCCGACGAAGTTCTTGAGCACGTCCGCCAGTGCGATGGCGATACCCGCGGCGAACAGCCCCAGGAACGTCCCGACGTCGCGCAGCGCACCGACCCACAGCAGCAGCAACCCGAAGACGATGCTGAGCGCCACGACGTAACTGGTGACCTTGCGTGCCGCGTACCAGACCGAGCTGTCCTCGACACGGCTCGTGATGGCGCGCACGACCACCCACCAGATACCGAGGAGAACCACGACGAGAGCGACGCTCAGGACCAGGTTCGCCTGGACGCCCGTCATGTCGAAGGTCGTCTGCAACCACTCGGCCACGCCCGCTCCTGCCCCGGACCCTCCCGTGCACCGGTCCGTCCTCGCGGCACGCTAGTGGTCGGGCTCCGCCAGCCATGGCCAGGCCGACCCGTGCCGGCGGCCGGTCAGGGGTCGGTGAGTCGAGCGAGCACCTCGGGGAGCGCCGCGTCGGCGTAGCCGGCCACCTGGGCCTCGGGGAGCGGTTGGATCGGATGGGGCACCTCGAGGAGGCGCTGTCGGGGCATGCCGAGCGCCTCGGCCTGCTCGACGGCCTCGTCGCGGAACGGCGCGGTGCCCACGCACACCGCCGGTACCCCGCGCAGCTCCAGCGCCACGACGTCGTGCAGACCGCACGACACGCACGAGCCTCAGTCCGCGAGGGCCACCAGCACAGCACCGCACCGCTCCGCCTCGCTCAGCACGTCCGCAGGAGCGGGCCGCGCGAAGGTCGGCTTGCGCAGGCGAACCACCTCGGTGACCCCGTGGCTGGCCCGCAAGGCCCGCTCGATCCGGTCCAGGAAGACGTCACCCTTCGGCTTGGAGATGTCGAGCAACCCGACCGTCACCTCGGAGAGGGAGCCGGGTCGGGGTGCGGGTGCGACGGGCTCACGGACGCGCTCGTCGAACGGGGACACGTAGTCGCTCACGTCTCGATCTCCTTGGTGACCATGGTCGAACCCAGGCCGAAGCCGACCCACGGCCCGATGACCGCGGAGAAGCGCCCCGCGTCAGCGCCGGCGACGACCACCACGACCTCCCGTTCCGAGGCGAACTTCGGGATCATCCGGTCGGGGTCGGTGGCGTCCATCACCTCGGGGGTGAGCTCACCCGAACCCGCGGAACGCAACCGGCCCACGCTGCGCGTCGTGCGCTCGACGATGGTCTCGCGGAGCCGCTGCTTCGACCAACCCGCCTCACCGAAGGTCGTCGCGTGCTCCGGGCACAGCACGAGCAGCGTCTGGGTCCCGATGGGGAACCAGGTCGGTGACCAGGCGTTGGCCATGGCCAGCGAGAGCGTGGTGGCGAGGGCATCGGCGGTCCGGGACGAGTGGTCGCTGACACCGGCCGGCGCCTCGCCGCCGTACACCGTGACCGTCGAGGTCGCGTCGTCGTGGCCGAGCGTGACGTGCAACGGTTCCCAGGGGGAGGCCTCCTCGTGTTCCGGGAAGCACGCGGTGTACTTGTGAGGCCCACCGAGCGTGGCGCGGTCGAGACCCCCTGGCGACCCGCCGCCGGTCAGTTGCAGCAGCAGGCGGATGGCCCGTCCGATCGTGGCGTTGGCGCGGTTGCCCGGGCCCAGTGCGTTCGACCCGGCGTGCATGCCGACGCGCTCGCGCACCGGCCCGTTCACGATCAGCCACGGGGAGGCGAAGTGCGTGGTGTTGGTCACACCGTGCGCGTTGAAGGCGGGGTCGAGCACGGCACGTGCAGCAGCTTCGATGACCGGCCAGGTCCGGGGTTCGCAGCCGGCCAGGACCGCGCAGACGGCCAGCCGCTCGAAGGTGACCTCGGCCATCACCGGGCCGAGCACGCCGAGCGGGGTGGTCGGGTCCCGTCCGTCGAGCATCGCTTCGACGCGTCCTGGCGTTGGCGGCACCACCGGCAGGCCGTCGTGCCAACCGCGTCGCCACATCTCGTCGATATCGTCCCCGTCGCGGGACCCGTCGGTCGCGGTACGTCCGAGCGCCGCATCGTCCCGCTCGAGGCGTGCGAGCGTCGCATCGTCGAACGTGGACCGTGAGCCGCAACCCGGCTTGAGCTCCGGAAGCCCACCGTCGCCGATCGGTCCACCGCCGGCTCGGACCACGAGCGGTGCGACCAACGACCGATCCCAGCCCTCGAGATGAGCCGCCACGTCCAGGTCCTCGAACAGGACGAACGTGGGCACGGTGCGGACGTCGAGGGCCTCGGACACCTTGTGCGGTGCCGGCTCGACGAGCACGTCGAGGTGCTGCGTCCCCGTGGTCGCGGCGAGGTCGTGGGCCGCCTCGGCGCGACCCTGGGAGAGCACGGCCACGCGGCCGCCGACGTCCGCGAGGGCACGGAGCGCTCCCCGCGAGGTGGGGCAGTCACGCTCGACCACGGCCACCAGCAGCGGTTCGCTCCCGGCCAGGTCGGCCAACGTGCTCACCCGCCCGTCGAGCCGGCTGAGCGTCGCCCCGAGCGCCGACACCGGATCGACCTCGACGTAGCCGTCGTCGCCGCCACCCCTCGTCTGCCGACCCACCCGTGCTCCTGTCGTCGGCGGCAGCCTCGCCGCGAGGGGTGGTGGCGGTCAAGACCCGGCCGTCGCGGCGGTCGTTGGGGCGGCGGGACGGTGTGGCTGGCACCCTGCGAACTCCATCGGGCGCTGGGCCCGGTTCGGACGACGAGGACGGGCGCGTGCCCCGGAACGAGGCGAGCCGGCGACGACGCTCGGACGTGGGGGGTCGTGGTGGGTGAGCTGTTGCTGCGCGACATCAGCCGCGCCGGTCACGAGCTCGGGCGGCGGACGGTCACCGATCTCCCCGGTCGGGTGACGTTGCGCGCCGTCCTCGAACGGGCTATCCGCGACGAGGTGGAGACCTACAACGCCGATCCGGGTCCCGTCTACGTGGGTCTGGTCCAACCGGTGGACGCGGTGCGCTACTCGGACGGGCACCGGATGCGCCGGCCGCGACCGTTGGACGCGGACCGCTTCGTGCTCGCCGCCCAGCAGGCAGTGGCGGCCGGGCTGCTGCGCGTGCGGATCGGCGGGATCGAGACCGACGACCTCGACGCCGAACTCGTGGTCGACGAGGTCGACGAGGTGGTGGCGGTGCTCGAGCGCCCGGTCGTGGTGGGGGACGCCTGACGCGTGGTCCGGGACGCGCGGTGGGCTAGGTCCGGCGCGCCGACGTCGGCGCGGACGAGAACGGGCCCGAACATGCGAGAAGCCCCGCCGTAGCGGGGCTCGACGCTCGACCTCCGCGGATCCGCTCGTGGTGCAGCGGTCGCTCGTGGTCGTGGGGGTGACTCAGAGCGGGCGAACCTCGCTCGCCTGCGGGCCCTTCTGACCCTGCGTCACGTCGAAGCCGACCTTCTGGCCCTCGTCCAGGGACTTGTAGCCATCGATCTGGATCGCGGAGAAGTGCACGAACAGGTCCTCGCCGCCCTCATCGGGCTGGATGAAGCCGTAGCCCTTGTCGGCGTTGAACCACTTGACAGTTCCTTCTGGCATGGTGTTTCCCTACGTTTGCCGCACGTGACGGGTAGTTCCAAGGAAGAGGAACGCGACACCCCGGGTCGGTGCGGAGCGACCAGCCTACACGGGTGCTCGGGTCGCCGCGTGCCAGGCGGCCGTGGCCGCCCCCCGTCCTCCGTGCCGTCGTCACCATCGGCGTTGGTCCCGGCTCGTCGCCGTGTGGGGTGAGAAGCGCTCGTCGGGCGGCCCGGAACGTGACGATGGCCGGCCCCGTGAGGAGCCGGCCATCGTTGCGACCCGGGACGTCAGCCGTCCGTCGGGTCATTCGTGCTGCGCTCAGCGCAGACCGAGCTGCGAGCTGCACGCGGGCCAGGCGTTCCAGCCCTGCCGCTCGAGGAGGATCTCGGCGCGGTTGATCTGCTCCTGCTTGGACGCCTCGTGCGGCATCCCGGAGCCACCGACCCACTCCCACGAGCTCTGCGCGAACTGCAGGCCGCCGTAGTAGCCGTTGCCGGTGTTGATGCTCCAGTCACCGCTGGACTCGCACTCGGCGAGCGCGTCCCAGGTCTCGATGCTGACGTTGCCGCCGGTCGCGCCCTCGGTCTCGGGGGCCGACTGGGGCTCCGGGTCCGACTCGGGCTCGGGCGCCGACTCGGTCTCGGCCGGAGCCGACTCGGTCTGCTCCGGTGCGGACTCGGTCTGCTGCGGCTCC
Source organism: Nitriliruptoraceae bacterium (assembly GCA_007118045.1). GTDB lineage: Bacteria > Actinomycetota > Nitriliruptoria > Nitriliruptorales > Nitriliruptoraceae > SKTG01. The sequence continues at coordinate 4,816 of SKTG01000352.1, read as the reverse complement.
GCCGCGGCGCCGGACGCGTCACCGGTCAGGGCGAGCTCCTTGCCGACACGGATCAGCTGGGGGTCACCGATGATGTCGGAGTTGATCTCGGCGAGCTCCTGCCAGGAACCGACGGCGTCGGTACCGGCCGCGACGCTCGCGAGCGTGTCGCCCGCCTGCACCGTGTAGGTGCTGGGCTGCGAGCCGTCGGAAGCGCCGGGCAGGCTCAGCTCCTGGCCCGGGTAGATGACCGCCGGGTCGGACAGCTTGTGGTCGTTGGCGTCGTAGAGGTCCCGCCAGGACACGCCGTCGTAGTCCTGGGCGATCTGGTTGAGCGTGTCACCGCTCTGGACCTCGTGGGTCTGGTCCGCGGCTGCCGCGGTGGCACCGACGGCCACGAGGCCGAAGGTGAGCGCGGAGCCGGTCAGGGCGCGGGTGATCGAGGGTCGCAGAAGGCAACCTTTCCATGCGGGGTCGAGAGGTGGGGCCGAGCGGCCCAGCGAAGACGGGGCCGAAGCCGGCCCCGTCGATGTGGAACGGTACGGACGACCCGCCCGCGGTCCGGACGGTCGGGGCGGTCGGACTGACGGGGGCCGCTCGGTCAGGGGTGGACAGCGTCCGAACCGGGAACTCGGCCCCTAACGGCGTCCTGACCGCGCTGACCGGCGTTTCCCGCGTCGGCCGCCGGTAGTCTGACTGCCCGATGTGCGTGTCGGAGCCGCTCGACCCGCCGTTCCGACGGGCGCCCGACGCGCACCGTCGTCCCGCGAGCGACCGTCTCGCGCCTTCCCGCCCGGAGGCCGATCCCCCACCGTGACCTACGCCATCGACCGCATCCGCAACTTCTGCATCGTGGCCCACGTGGATCACGGCAAGTCCACGCTGGCCGACCGGATGCTGCAGCTGACCGAGCTGGTCGATCCACGCAAGATGCGCGAGCAGTACCTCGACAAGATGGACATCGAGCGCGAACGCGGCATCACGATCAAGGCACAGACCGCGCGCCTGCCCTACAAGCCGTTGGGCGACGTCGACGACGAGTACCTGCTCAACCTGATCGACACCCCCGGGCACGTCGACTTCTCCTACGAGGTCTCGCGCGCCCTGAACGCCTGCGAGGGCGCGGTCCTGCTCGTCGACGCCGCCCAGGGCATGCAGGCGCAGACCATCGCGAACCTCTACCTCGCGTTGGAGGCCGACCTCGAGATCATCCCGGTGCTGAACAAGATCGATCTGCCCGCGGCCCGGCCGGACGAGATCGCCCGCGAGATCGCCTCCGTGATCGGTGGTGAACCCGACGACGTGCTCCGGATCTCGGCCAAGACCGGCGACGGGGTCGCTGCCGTCATGGACGCGATCGTCGACCGCGTCCCCGCCCCCGGCGGGCGTCCGGACGCGCTCACCCGGGCACTGGTCTTCGACTCGATCTACGACACGTACCGCGGGACGTTGGTGTACTTCCGGGTCGTCGACGGCGGTCTCGCACCCCGGCAGCGGATCCGCCTGATCAACACCGGTTTCGAGGGCGAGATCGACCTGCTGGCGGTCCACGCGCCCGAGGAGACCGCGATCGACCACCTCGGCGTGGGGGAGGTCGGGGTGCTCTCGGCGGCCATCAAGGACGTCGGCGAGGCCAAGGTCGGTGACACGATCACGCTGGCAGGTAAACGTGCCGTAGAGGTCGAGCCCCTGCCCGGCTACCGCGAGCCCTTGCCGATGGTCTTCTCCGGGCTCTACCCCGTCGACTCGGACGACTTCCCGATCCTGCGCGACGCGCTCGACAAGCTGCGGCTCAACGACTCCTCGTTCTCGTACGAGCCGGAGACCTCGGCGGCCCTCGGGTTCGGGTTCCGGTGCGGCTTCCTCGGGCTCCTGCACCTCGAGATCATCACCGAACGGCTCGACCGCGAGTTCGGAATCCCGCTGGTCACGACCGCCCCCTCGGTGCGCTACCGGGTGACCCTGGAGAACGTGTTCGAGGAGGACGGCGCCCCGAAGGTCGTGGAGATCTCGAACCCGCAGGACCTGCCCGAGCCCAACCGCATCGCGGAGATCAGGGAGCCGACGGTCTCCGCGGTCGTGCTCACGCCCACGTCGTACGTGGGGCCGGTGATGCAGCTGTGCGAACGCCGTCGCGGGACGATGACGGCGATGGACTACCTCACGGAGGAGCGGGTCGAGCTGCGCTACCGACTGCCGCTCGCCGGCATCATCACGGACTTCTTCGATCAGCTGAAGTCGATGACCCGCGGCTACGCCTCGCTGGACTACGAGCGTGGCGAGTACATCCCCTCGGACCTCGTCCGGGTCGACGTGTTGCTCAACGGCGAACCCGTGGATGCGTTCAGCTCGATCGTGCACCGCGATGAGGCCTACCCCTTCGGCAAGCAGATGACGGAGAAGCTCGTCGAGCTGATCCCCCGGCAGATGTTCGACATCCCCGTCCAGGCCGCGATCGGGGCGAAGATCATCGCGCGGGAGACGATCAAGGCGCGACGCAAGGACGTGCTGGCCAAGTGCTACGGCGGCGATGTCTCGCGCAAGCGCAAGCTGCTCGAGAAGCAGAAGGAGGGCAAGAAGAAGATGAAGTCGGTGGGCTCCGTCGACGTGCCGCAGGAGGCCTTCGTCTCCGCCCTACGATCGACGAGCCCGAAGGACGACTAGCGGCGGCGGCCCGGAGGGCCGGCGGTCTCGGAGAGAAGGACTGAGCGTTTTGGCGGCCCGGAGGGCCGGCGGTCTCGGAGAGAAGGACTGAGCGGCGGCGGCCCGGAGGGCCGGCGGTCTCGGAGAGAAGGACCAGAGCCCGGGCACGACGTCGCCGAAGCGGCCGGCCTCGGTCGTGCGTGGATGCGCTCGACGGTCCGGTCGCTCAGCGGGCATGCTCTGCGACCCTCCCGACCCGAGAGCCCTCCGATGCTGCTGACCATCACCTCCTTCTTCCAGGATCCCGACGTCACGTTCCTGTTCAACGACTGGGTCCCGGTCGTGCGCGTGCTGTTCATCGCCACCACGGGCTACCTCACGTTGCTGGTCCTGCTGCGGGCTTCCGGGCAGCGCACGTTGTCACAGCTGACCTCCTTCGACCTCGTGATCACCGTGACCATCGGTTCCGCGTTCGGCCGGGTCATCACCGCGCGCGAGGTGGCGCTGGTGGAGGTCCTGGCGGCGTTCGGTTCGCTCGTGCTCCTCCAGGTGGTCGTGGCCCAGATCTGGGGACGCCTGCCGGCGGTGCGGCGCATGTTGACCCCGACACCCGCGCTGCTGGTCCACGACGGTGAGGTGCAGTGGCGCGAGATGAAGCGGGTGCACCTGCGCGAGTCGGACCTGCTGGCGGCGGGACGCAAGCAGGGGGCGGGTTCCCTGGACGACGTGCACTCGATCGTCTTCGAGGGCAACGGTTCGTTGTCGGTGATCACCCGTGCCCAGCTCGGTTCCGGTCAGGGCGTCAGCGACATCACCGACGTCGAGAGCCGCTGAGCCCAGCGGTCACGAGCGGGGCGGGTGGCAGCACGGCCGTCTACCGTCGGTGCACGGCTTCCGACGTGGCGAGCCCCGAGGAACAGGCCGGATGTGGACGAAGAGCAGCGAGGTCCCAACCCACCGCCGCCACCGCCCTCGGAGGCGGGCGGGAAGGAACCCGCACGCCCGGACGGCGGCGAGGACGCGCCGGTGCCTCCGGCCCGTCTGGAGGAGACGCTGACCGCCGACGAGCAGGCGGTGGTGGATCACACCCGGGCCGTCCCGGCGGGCTCCGACGCGGACCTGTGGGCGTTCGGCTTCGATTCGTCCCTGCGTGCACAGGAAGCCCTCCTGGCGTCGATGCGACTGGTGGCTCGCAAGCAGCTCCAGCTCGAGGACGCGGCGATCGTGGCCAAGGTGCGCGGTCGGGTCCGCATCACCCAGACCAAGGACGTGTCACCCTCGCAAGGAGCCATGGGGGGCGCATGGATCGGGATCCTGGCGGGCCTGCTGGGCGGACCCGCGGGTCCGTTGATCGGCGGCGCGCTCGGAGCCGCGGCCGGTGGCCTGTTCGCCAAGCTCCGCGACATCGGCATCGACGACGACGAGATGCGGCGTATGGGCGAGGAGCTCGACAACGGCGAGGCGGCGCTGTTCCTGCTCGTCGAGGACTGCCACCGCATGCGGGCGCTGCACGAGATCTCGCGGTTCCCGGGGGTGCTGCTCGCGTCCACCGCGGACGACGAGCTCGTTCGCACGGTGCGGGAGCGGCTCGCCGTCGACCCGTGGGACACCGCCTGAGCGCTGCCGCGTCCGACGGGGGAGGCGTCCGAGCGGCGCGACGACGGGGACCACCGGACCGGTGGCGTGCAGGACGCGGGTACCGTCGTCGCCGTGCCTCCCCTCGCCCTCGACCCGCGCGCATGGCTGACCGATCCCGTCGAGTGCGGGTCGTCGGCCGGGTTCGGCGTCTACCTGCACGTTCCGTTCTGTCACCACCGGTGCGGGTACTGCGACTTCGCCACCAGCGCCGTCGGGGACCAGGACGCGAGCGAGCGGGATGCGCTGTACCGGCGCTACGTGGCCGCGTTGCGGCATGATCTCGCGCGGCAGGTGGCGGTCGGCCCCCGCGCCCACGCTCCGGAGGATGCACGCGACGTCGCGGCCGAGTGGCCGACGGTGACGTCGGTGTTCGTGGGAGGCGGCACCCCCACGTTGCTGCCACCCTCGCAGCTCGCGCAGGTCGTCGCCTCCGTGCGCCGCGAGTTGCCGATGGCGGACGACGCGGAGATCACGGTCGAGTGCAACCCGGAGACCGCGTCGCCCGAGCTGTTCTCGGCACTGGCGGAGGCGGGCGTCACCCGGCTGTCGATGGGTG
>SKTG01000203.1 GCA_007118045.1 Nitriliruptoraceae bacterium | reverse complement strand
GGCGATACCGGACAAGGAAAAACATCCGTCTTGGAGTCGATTGAGGGAGCCATCCGCGGGTTGGATCCCAGCATGATCCGCCAAGGCCAAGACACGGCGGAACTCGAGTTGATCCTAACCGAGGCGCAAGTAAACCGCATCTGCCACCGGCATGGGAAGGAGGAGTTGTTTGTCCGGGATTCTGATGGCAACGCCATTGAACGCGGCAAGGAATACCTTCGGGCCATCTTCGGGCCTACCACGTTTCAGCCCGTGTCTTGGGTACGGCTCTCCGAAGGGGACGCCCGAGGCCGGACGGAACGGCTCCGAAAACAACGCGACATGCTCCTCGAGAGTATCAACATGGAGTTGACGGCGGAACAGGTTTACGCGGCGGTGGAGTCGCTTGGGGAAGATCACCGGGACGCCCTCGCCGAAGTGGACCTCGATAACATCGACTTCACGGCGCATCCGTTCGTTGTGTGCCGGAGCCTTGAGCGCGTGGTGTATGACCACCGGCAATACGTGAACAAATGCGCCCAAGATGCGGAGAATCATTTGAAGCTGGTTCCAGCTCCCGATACGGCTCCGAAGGCTTCCGCCGATGAACTCGAGGCGCAAGTCAAAAGCGCGGAGCAAGCCTACTGGACGGCTAAGAGCAAGGCGGATAACCGGGGGACGTTGCGGGAGCGCCGGGATAAGCTGGCGGCGCAAATCGAGGCCGAAGCCCCGGAGCTTCCGGACGCGGACAAACTCGCCAAGACGCGGGAGCACTATCAAAGCGAACGTGACGCGGCGGCAAGTGAAATTGAGCGGCTCGAGGCCCTCTTGAAGGAACAGCGGGCGCGCAAGCAAGACGCGGAAGAAAAGTTGAGTCAAGCGGAGCAACTGGCGCGCGACCTCGAGAACCATGAAGCGCGGCGCGCGGACCTCGCCAAGCTTGACGCGGAACTGGCGCAAGAGACCGGGGGCGAGGATCTCGAGGGCTTGCAACGGAACCTTGAAGACTTGCGGGCCAAGCTGGCGTCGCGCAACGCGCAAGACGCTCACGATGAGGCGGCTGAAAACTATCGGCGCGCGCGGGAACGCTCCGAAGTGTTCACGGGGCTTGTGAAGCTGTTTCGAGATGACCTTCCCCAAGCGTTGCTCGAGGCCGCGGATCTGCCTATCGAAGGGCTTGGGATTGACGGCGATTGTGTGACCGTCCATGGCCATCCCGTGCATCAACTTGGCACAAGCGAACAGCTTAAGGTGAGCGTGCTCATTGCCAGCTATCTGAATCCGAAAACCGGGTTCATCCTGATTGACGGCGCGGAGTCGCTAGGCAAGAAGGACCGCGCGGCGTTGGCAGAGGCGGCCCATGAACTCGGGCTACAGCTCATTATGTCCTACGTTGACGAATCCGCCGAGCCGGGACCGGGCCGGACGGTGATGGCCGATGGCGCGGCAGTGGGCGGGTTGAATGTGAAACGGCCGGCGAATAACTGGTGGGAAGGATGGACGTATGGCAGGCGCGCAGAGTGATGTATTGGTGCGGATGACCGCAAACGAGGCCCAGGCGGTGCAGGGCTTCAGGAATTTGTTAACTTCGCAGCAGCGCACGGAAAAGCAGACGCGGCGGATGAACCGCACGATGCAGCAGACGGGCCGGACGATTGACAGTCTGGGGCGTATGGCGCGTGGTGTGGGGGCGGCGCTTGGCATTGGGGGGTTGTCGGCGGTTGCGCGGCAACTCGGGCAGGCCTTTGAACAACAAAACCGCAAGGCGCGGGAGTTCGAGGATTCGCTTCGGGGCGTGATTGCGGTGGGCGATAACGTGGGGCGGATTGGCGAGATCAGGGAAGAGGTGGCGTCCATGATGGAGACGTGGGCGTTGAGCGGGGAACAGGCCACGGCGGTGATGGCGACGATGGACGACCGGGCGGGCGCGTTGGAAAGCCGGTTTCGGGAGAACCTCGAGCCCACGGTGTTGCGGTTCAGCCGGTTGATGGACCTGGACGCGAATCAGACCTTGAACACTTCAATCAGCTTGATGAACGTATTCGGCGATGAGCTGGAAAGCACGGCGCACCTGTTGGACCTACTGAAATTCACGGCCGACGCGGGGGCGGTGAGCGTGGAAGACCTTGGGGGCCGCGTGCGCGAGATGGCGCCCGCCCTCGAGGGGATGGGGTTGAGCTTGCAAGAGTTCCTTGGGGCGATTGCGGCGGCCAGCGAGCGGGGCATGGAGGCGAACACGGTCACACGGGGGATGGAGGCCCTGGTGGGGGCCTTGGCGGAGATGCGGCGCGAGGGCGAGCTGACCGGGGACACGTTGCCGGACATGCTTGCGGAGATCGGGCAGCGCGGGGAAGAGTTGGACGAGATCCTTCCGCGCGCGGCGCAACGGGTTGCGAGCGCGTTGATGGACGGAGGGGAAGCGGCCGCGGCGTTGCGGGACAACCTGCGCGAGATGGAAAACATTGACGGGCTTCGTTTCCAGCGGCAGGAGGCGGAGCGGTTGAGCGACGCGATGCAGTTGATGGCGGATT
>SKTG01000112.1 GCA_007118045.1 Nitriliruptoraceae bacterium | reverse complement strand
GGGCCGGCGGTCTCGGAGAGAAGGAGTGAGCGGCGGCGGCCCGGAGGGCCGGCGGTCTCGGAGAGAAGGAGTGAGCGGCGGCGGCCCGGAGGGCCGGCGGTCTCGGCGAGAAGGAGTGAGCGGCGGCGGCCCGGAGGGCCGGCGGTCTCGGAGAGAAGGACTGAGCGCGGGCCTCATCCCGGGTCGCGGCGACGGACGGTCTCCACCACGGCGTCCGGTGCCGCGGACTCCCCGTGCACGGCCACGAGCCAGGCGTCGATGCGCCGCCACCACCACTGCAGCCAGGCGTCGGCGGCCGCCGGCGTTCTCGGGACCTCGGGCCGCGGGACGCGCCAGGTCCGCACCTGGACGCTGCTCTCCATCGGGATCCCGCGCCACAGGTCGGCGAGGCTGGAGAGGTCCTCGAGCCCGGTGTGCGCGACGAAACGGACGTCCGCGTCGGGTGCACCGGCGAGCGCGGCCAGGGCACCGCCGCTGCGCGGCGCCAGGACGTGGCGCATCTCGCGCGCCGCCTCCGCCTCGTCGTGGCGTCCCTGCTCCTCGAGCTTGGCGATCGAGCGCAGCCGACGGTGCGGGGTGTAGTTGGCTCCCTCGGGGAAGATCACGAGGGCACCCCACGGCCCGAGCCCGGCCGCGAGCTCACGCACCGCCGCCGCACCGAGCCCTCGCGCCGAACCCGGGGCCACGAAGAACGACGGCACCCGGTTGAGCGCCACGTCCACCACCGGAGCCCACTGCAGCGCCCCCTTCAGGACGACCCGCGGCCGGTATCCCCGCTGCAGCAGCTCGTGCACCAGCAGGAAGGAGTCACCGGGACCCGCGTGGCGGCTGAACACCAGGATCGGCGTGGAGGCGTCGGCTGTCGGTGTCCCCTCGGCCGCGCGGGCCTGCCCGCCGTCCTCGCTCTCGGCGGTCTCCGTCACAAGCTCGACGGCGAAGGTGCGTCGCGCCGTGCTGACCATGAGGCCCAGGTAGACACGCATGAGCGCGTAGTGGCGCGCCTGCCAACGCTCCTCGTGGACGTGCCGGCCGAGCCCGCTGCCGAGCCAGAGCACGAAGAGCCAGAGCAGGGTGAGCGAGTCCACCACGAGGTAGACGAGCGCGAAGTAGAGCACCCGTAGCCCCCGCCAGCGTCCGGGCAACCAGGTGGACGCCACGGCGGCCCCGATCAGCGTCAACGGCAGCGTCACCAGCAGCGCGACGGTCAGCAGCGGCACCACCGGGGCCATGACGGCCCGGCGGAACCACCTCGGCGGCAGCATGCTCGGTCGCCCTTCGCGTCCGGCCGGCATCGTCGGCGACGTACACTGCCGGGCCGTGGCGGTCCCGGTCGCCGCCACACGACGATAGGTGCCACGCCGGACGTCCGCGGGCCATCGTGAACGAGGAGGACCCGTGGGCGCCGAACCACCGATCACCCCTGACGTGCTCGGCGTGTCCGCGGATCCGGCCCCGACGGCGTCCCGTTGGCGTTCGGTCGCCGTCACGGTCGCGGTGCTGCGCTACCTCATCCCGCTCGCGGCCATCCCGTCGGTGCCCTTCCTGCTGCCGGACCGCGTCGTGCTGCTCGTGCTGGTGCGGCCGACCAAGGAGTTCCTGCTCATCGGCGGGGCGCAGCACCGCGTCCGCGGCGAACCGGAGCTGTGGTTGCTGCTGGCCGCGTTCGTGCCCCTGATGGTCCTGGCCGTCTGGGCCTTCTTCGCGGTCGGACGCTCGTACCGCGAGCCGCTGGCCAGAGGCGAGGCGCCGAGGTGGTTGCAGCGGGTGGTCCCGCCCCGTCGCCTGGCGATCGCCCAGGGGGTGCTCGACCGCCACGGCCCGGCGATCGCGATCCTTGGCCGGATCGGTGCGTTGCCGCCCACGGTCCTCGCGGCCGCCGCCGGTGCCTCCGACGTGTCGGCCCGGCGCTACCTCGCCGCGGACACCGTCGGCGCGCTCATCTCGTTCAGCCTGATGGTCGGGGCGGGCCATGCCCTCGGACGCGCCTGGCAGGAGGGTGGGTCGTGGCTGACGGTGGTCGGGTTCGGGCTCTTCGTCGCGGTCCTGGTGGTGCTCGCGCGCTGGTTCCGCGCCGAAGGACGGGCGGTCGACGCCCGGACCGCCGCGGCCGCGGCCTCGCAGAGCTCTTCGAGGGGCTGAGCGGGGGCTGAGCGTCCAAGTGCCGTGACGCCGACCGTTCACGCGCTGGTGCGACGAGGACCTCAGCTCGCCGGGGTCGTCGCGGGATCGAGCTGCAGCGGAGCGACGGCCTCCCGGATCTCCGTGGGGACGGCCGAGGGGCGGCGGCTGGCGGGATCGACGTAGACGTGCACGAAGCGGGCGACCGCGATGGGCTCCGGCGCCTCGCCACGGAAGACCGCCAGTCGGTAGGTCACGCTCGAGCCACCGAGCCGTTCGACGCCGAGGCCGACCCACAGCTCCTCGGGGAAGGTCGCCGAGGCGAGGAAGCGGCAGCCGGTCTCGACCACGACGCCGATGGCCGAGAGCTCGCGCAGGTCGGCGTCGACCGTCTCGATCAGGTAGGCGTTGACGGCCGTGTCGAGGTAGCTGTAGTAGACGACGTTGTTGACGTGGCCGTACTGGTCGTTGTCGTGCCAGCGGGTGGGCATGCGTCGCAGGACGGGGAGGTCCTGCCGCCGCGGGAGGGGGTCGTGGTCGCTGGTCACGTCTACGGTCCGTGGTCCGACGTCGTCGACGAGTCTACGACCGGGTGGCGCCCGCCCGGGGAGGAGCCGAGATGCGCAGCCGGACGGCGCTGCTGACCGCCGATGAACTGTCCCGCCCCTACGAGCGGACGCGGCCGATCGAGGTCGTCGAGCTCGAGCTCGACGACCCGGGACCCGGTGAGCTGTTGGTCCGGGTGGACGCCGCGGGGCTGTGCCACTCCGACCTGTCCGTGGTCGACGGCAACCGCCCCCGGCCGCTGCCGATGGCGCTCGGTCACGAGGCCGCGGGCACGGTGGTCGGCCGCGGGTCGGGTGTGCGTGACGTCGAGGAGGGCGACCGGGTGGTGCTGGTGTTCGTCCCGCGGTGCGGCAACTGCCGCATGTGCGCCTCGGGACGCCCGGCCCTGTGCGAGCCGGCGGCCGTCACCAACGCCAGCGGCGAACTGCTGCGTGGTGGGCGGCGCTGGGGTGAGCACGAGGGCCGCACCGTCCACCACCACCTCGGCGTCTCCGCCTTCAGCGAGCACGTGGTCGTCGACCGCGGCTCCGTCGTGGTCGTCCCCTCGGAGCTGCCCCCGGAGACCGCGGCCCTGTTCGGGTGTGCCCTGTTGACCGGGGCGGGGGCCGTGCTGGAGACGGCCCGCGTCCGGCCGGGAGAGTCCGTGGCGGTCTTCGGACTCGGCGGTGTCGGACAGTGTGCCGTGATGGGCGCCGCGCTCGCCGGCGCCAACCCGATCGTGGCGGTCGACCCGGTGCCGGCGAAGCGCGAGCTGGCGTTGGAGCTCGGGGCGACCCATGCGCTCCCCCCCGAGGGGATCGCCGAGACGTTGCGCGAGACGGTGCCGGGTGGGGTGGAGCACGCCATCGAGGCGGTCGGTTCGGGCGCGGTGCTCGCCGACGCCTGGGCCGTGACGGCGCGCGGTGGCTCGACCGTGGCGGTCGGGTTGCCACACCCGACGCAGCGCCTCGAGGTTCCGGTCGTCGAGCTGGTCGGCCAGGCACGCCGCCTGCTCGGCTCCTACGTCGGCGATTCGGTGCCCGACCGGGACATCCCCCGCTACGTGGAGCTCTGGCGTGCGGGGCGGCTGCCGCTGGAACGGCTGCGGTCCTCCCAGTTCGAGCTGGGGGGTATGAACGCCGCGCTGGACGCGCTGGCGGACGGGGAGGCGCTCCGTCAGGTGCTGCGTCCGCACGGGCTCGACCCCTGACGCCCCGGCCATCCGGCCGGCCGTCCGATGGGTCCGTCACGTGGCTTTCGCGGCCGCGGGGTCTGGTCCATGGTGGGTGAACCCACGCGGGAGCTCCCGCGTCCCGATCTGGAGAGGACGTCCCCATGGCAGACGAGAAGACCAGCGAGAAGGCCAAGGCGCTCGGCAAGGAGGCCGTTGGCAAGGTCACCGGCGACGAGGACAAGGTCCGCGAGGCCGAGGCCCAGCAGAAGAAGTCGCAGAAGGCCGAAGAGGCCGAGCGGCTCGAGGCCGAGGCCGAGCGCAAGCGCAACCAGGAGATCGGCCACAAGGGCGAAGAGGCCAAGCACCAGGACTGACCTCGCGCCCGGCCGGAGCCGGGAACGCGTGAAGGGGCCGGCCGCTCGAGCGGTCGGCCCCGCTTCCGTCAGGGCCAGAGTCGGACGTCGAGGGCCAGCTGCACCGTCGCGATCGGGTTGAGGATCGTCGCCGTCGGCGAACCGGCGAACAACAGCCCGACCGGGTTGTTGTCCAGGTCCAGCACGAGGCTGCCCGAGTCACCGCCCGCCGACATGTCGGTGGTGACGATCTGCTCGCAGAACTTCGCGACGCGTCCGTTGCCGAAGTTGACGTTGATGGTCGCCCCGATCGTGGTCACCCGCCCCGTGGTGAAGTCGGTCGTGCGCCCCGTCTTGCGGACGAGCATGCCCACCTCGGCCGGCACGGCGGCCGACCGGGGCACGCCCAGCCAGTGGATGCTCCGGTCGATCATGTGGAAGGGCACCTGGGCGACCGCCGCGTCGACGTGGTTGCACTCCCCGTCGAACCGGATCGGTATGAACCGGCTGAGCTGACCGACGACGTCCTGCGGAGCGTGGCCGCCGTCGACGGGGCCCGGCTGCACGATCGGGTCGCCGGGCGTCGCGTCGTTGGAGTTCGCGATCACGTGGTTGTTGCTCAGCAGGTAGTAGGCCCTCGGCCGGCCCGGCATCGGTTCGAGGTCGTAGCACCCGGCGCCGATCGTCCCCGCGGTGACGCCCGGATGCCCCACGCTGAAGCCCGGCCGGAGCGGCCGGACCCGCCCGGAGAGGGCGTGCGGGTCGACGTTGCCGCTCGGTGTGACCGGTTGCCGGTCGAGGCCGTGCGCGAACACCTCGCCGACCGCCAGCACGTCGGTGGGCCGGCTGTCCATGGTCTTGGGGACCAGGTCGGCCGAGTCAAGGTCCGATTCCGGACGCTTGTAGCGAACGAGCACGCTGAGGCAGTCGGTGCCGGTGTCCTCCCCGTCCTTGAGCTTGTGTCCGATCCCGACGCCGACGACGTTGGCCTTGGCGAGCAGTTCGTCGCCGCGGGCGTCGCGCAGCTCGGCGAACGGGGCGGTCCGTTCGGTGACGGCGCCCGCTTGCACCCGCAGGAGATCCTCGTGTCGCATCGCATCCGCTCCCTGATCGATGGTCGCCCCGCCGGCGGGCGCTCGTGTCGCACCTCGCTCGGGGCGACCGTAGGTGGGCGACGTCACCGTGACGTCACGGTGACGTCACCGAGCCGACGCCGCGCGTGCCGACCCTGCGCGACGGCGTCCGCGCTTCCTACACTGGGATGGTGACGGGACGAGGACCGCGATGAGCGATGGACGCGAGGACCTGAAGCGTGCGGTGCCGCGCTCCGACCCGGCGGTCACACGCGCCGTCGCCGCGTTGTCCGAACGTGTGGGCGGCGCCGTCGTCGGCGTCGGGGAGGGTCGCACGTCGGAGGGCGAACCCTGCGTCGTGGTGATGCTCGACCCGTCGGGCCCCGCCGTGGCCAGTCCGCTGCCGGAGGAGGTCGAGGGGGTGCCGGTCCGGATCGTGGACTCCGGCAGCGTGCAGGCGCGCGAGGAGCGGCGCTGACGCTCACCCTCGGGCCGGCGCTCCCTCGAGGCTCAGAGGTCGGCGATCCGCAGCATCCGCGTGATGTCGGTGGGTGACACGATCCCGATGACCCGGCCGTCCTCCACGACCACCGCGCGACCGTCGGCGCAGGCGCCGAGCCTCGGCAGGATCGCGGTCACGCTCTCCCGGGGGCCGACGAGGGCGATCTCGTCCGGATCGCAGGCGATGTCGCGCACCAGCGTGGCTCGGCGCTGCTCGTCGTCGAGCTGCTTGATGCGGGTCAGCGTGACCAGACCCGTCGGCCCACCCGCCTCGTCGACCACGGGGAACGCGGAGAAGCGGTTGGCGAGCACGTAGTCGCTGAGCAGGCTCGCGACGGTCATGTCACCGGTCACGGTCACCGGGTCCGGCGTCATGAGCTGTTCGACGCGGAGCCCGCCGAGGGAGCTCTGGAGGCGGGCCTGTTGCTCCTCCGCGCCGGCGGCACTGGTGATGAACCAGCCGATCAGCACGAGCCACAGGCCCCCGAAGCCGGGGCCGAAGATCAGCTGCGCGAGCCCGATCCCGATGACCACGAAGCCGAACACGCGGCCGGCCTTCGAGGCGATGATCGCGGCCTCGGTGCGGTCGCCACGTGTCCGCCAGAGCACCGACCGCAGGATCCGTCCACCGTCCAGCGGGGCGGCGGGGATCAGGTTGAAGGCGGCCAACACGAGGTTGATCAACCCGAGCCAGCCGAGCACGCCGAGCGTGATGCCGCCGACGCCCACCAGAGCCGCCAACGCCGCGGCTCCGCTGAACAACAGCCCGAGCACCACGCTCACCAGCGGGCCGACCCCGGCGATCCTGAGGTCCGCCGTGGGGTTCGGAGCCTCGTCGCGGAGCCGGGCCACGCCCCCGAAGAGCCACAGCACGATGCCGTCGACCCGGATGCCGTACCGCAGGGCGACGACGGCGTGTGCGAGCTCGTGTGCGAGCAGCGAAGCGAAGAAGGCCAGCGCCGCCACCAGGCCCGCCACCCAGTAGGTGACCGTGCCGGCGCCGGGGAACAGCAGCGGGAACTGCACGGTGGAGAGCCCGAACAGGATCAGCCCGAAGATGAACAGGACGGTCCAGTTGACGCCGACGTCGACACCGGCGATCCGCCCCAGGCGGAACGTCTCGTTCATGGCGTGTGCTCCCGACGGTCGACGGTGCCCCGTGGCGGCCAGGGTTCCACACCCGGGACGCATCGGCTCGCCCGGGTGGGACGACGCGCGGACGGTGATCCGAGCCCGGCGCGCCGCGGGGACCCGGGGGTGGCCTGGGCTACCCTGGCCCGTCCGACCGCTCCCCGCCGAGGAGGCCCCGCGATGCCCCGTGTGGCGATCGACGTGCTGCTCAAGCGGGAGATCCTCGACCCAGAGGGCCGTGCCGTCGCGGACGCGTTGCCGGGGCTGGGTTACGCCGGGGTGGACGACGTGCGTGTGGGCAAGCACCTCGAGCTCGACGTCGACGCCGACGGCGATGCCCTGGACGAGCGCGTCGAATCGATGTGCCGAGACTTCCTCACCAACCCGGTGATCGAGTCGTACCGCTGGCGCGTCATCGACGAGCACGAGCGTGCCGACGCCTGAGCCGGATGTCCCCCGCGCCCCCGCCCGCCGACGACCGGACCACGCTGCCCCCGATGCGTGACGACGGGTTGCCGACCCTGCCCACCGGCGAACCCGTGCTCCAACGGTGGTTCGTCCTGGCGATGATCGTGCTCGTCCCGGTGGCGATCGCGGTGACCGTCTGGGGCTTCCTCTCCATCGATCGCGACGAGCTCTCCGCCGCCGAGCGTCGCCCCGCGGGTGACGGCGAGGTCACGATCGAACGTGGCCAGGCCGACGTCGCGGACACGCGCGACGCGGACCCCGGCCCGGGGTGCGCCCAGGGCATCCGCCTGATCGGCGACCCGGGGTCGCAGGCGGCGGCCCGGCGCGCCACGGAAGGTGTCTGCGAGCTGATCGCCACCGGCGACTTCCCCGAGGTCCGCGAAGGCCTCGTCGAGTGGCTCGCCGCCCAGGGCCAGGTACGCATCGCCACGTTCGAGCTCGCCGGGGTCGAGTCCTCGGCCCGGGTGGACGACGACCGGATCATGATCGAGCTGAACGCGAAGTTCCAGTTCGAGGACGCCGTCGCGGCGACCCCGGCCCTGGTGCACCAGCTCGTGCTGCTCACCGATCCCGACTGGCCGGGTCGCACCGTCGCGGTCGATACCGAGCTGGCCGCCGCGCGGGCTCAGCACGAGGCCTGTCGGCAGCTCGGCTTCGACGCGGAGGACGAGGGGTCACCACGCGGCTGCCGGGACGTCGTTGCGCTGCTCGAGGACCCCGACCCGCGGGCTGCGTTGCTCGAGGTCGGCTTCCGCGGGTGACACGTCGCCGGCCGGGCCACCTCGCGCTCCCCTGCGCTACCGCGCGCGCCAGCGGACGACCGGCTCCGCAGTACGTTGCCCGCCACATCCCGGAACCCTTCGAGGAACGCCCGTGCGCATCGGTGTCGTGACCTTCCCAGGCTCGCTCGACGAGCGTGACGCTCGGGCCGCCGTGCGCGCCTGCGGCGGCGAGGCCGTGGAGCTCTGGCACGCCGACGCCTCGGTCGACGGCGTCGACGCCGTGGTGCTGCCGGGGGGCTTCAGCCACGGCGACTACCTGCGCACCGGCGCGATCGCGCACCGGGCGCCGGTGATGACGGCCGTCACCGCCTTCGCCGAGGCGGGGGGTCCGGTGCTCGGCATCTGCAACGGCTTCCAGGTGCTCTGCGAGGCCGGCCTGCTGCCGGGTGCGCTGCTGCGCAACGAGGGGCTGCGCTTCGTCTGCCGTGACGTGCCGTTGACCGTGGTGGCGACCGACACGGCCTGGACCCGGGCGTTCACGGTCGGCCAGACGCTGATCGTCCCGGCCAAGCACGGTGAGGGGCGCTACCACGCCGATGAGGCCACCCTCGACCACCTCGAGGCGGAGGACCGGGTGGTGGTCCGTTACGCGGCCGGTCGCAACCCCAACGGGTCGGCGCGCGACATCGCGGGCATCACCAACGAGCGACGCAACGTCGTCGGCGTGATGCCGCACCCGGAGCACGCGGTCGACGACGCGTTGATCGGCGGTGTCGACGGCCGCGGGTTCTTCCAGAGCGTGCTGGGCACGCTCGACCCGACAGGGGCCTGACCGGCCTTCAGCGCTCCGAGAGCTCGTGCAGCGGGTCGGCCTGTGCCGCGGCGCGCTTCTCGCGGCGCAGGTACGCCCACAGCCCGAAGTGGGCCGCGATGCCGGCGAACATGACGGCGGCGGGGAACCACTGGCCCTGGAAGGTCAGCAGGATCGCGGCGACGAACGCGCAGCCGACGAGGATGGCGCGCAGCACGTTCAGGGCGTCCACGGGGGCTCCGGCGGCTCGGCTCGGGCTCGGCTGTCGCGCCCGAGCGTACCCCTCCGATCCCAGCCCGCCGCCCCGGTCCGATCCCAGCCCGCCGCCCCGGTCGGGCGGTCCCGAGTAGGCTTCGGCGTCCCCGTCCCGCGAGGCCCGTCGCCGTGACCGAACCCGTGCCGTCCGCGCAGGAGCGGACCGCCGCGCCCAACGAGGCCGGTCCGAGCGGGACCGCCGGTGGGGGGGTCCCGCCCGAGGAGACGCTCACCGCCGAGCGCGCCCGCGAGCTCGGGTACGAGCTCGGGCTGCGGGGCGACGAGTACGACCGCGTCGAGGCCACACTCGGGCGTACCCCCACGGTCTCCGAGCTGGGCATGTACTCGGTGATGTGGTCCGAGCACTGCTCGTACAAGTCCTCGAAGGTGCACCTGCGCACCCTGCCCACCGACGGGCCACAGGTGCTGGTGGGCCCGGGTGAGAACGCCGGCGTCGTCGACGTGGGTGACGGCCTGGCGGTGACCTTCAAGATCGAGAGCCACAACCACCCGAGCTTCGTCGAACCCGTCCAGGGCGCGATGACGGGCGTCGGCGGGATCCTGCGTGACGTCTTCACGATGGGCGCGCGCCCGATCGCGGTCATGGACTCGCTGCGCTTCGGCGACCCCGGCGGCTGGACCGACGGCGCGGGCAGGTCCCGCGAGCCCGACCCGCTGCAGCGGCGCCTCGTCGACGGCGTCGTCCGAGGGGTCGGCGGCTACGGGAACCGGGTCGGCGTGCCCAACATCGGTGGCGAGACCGTGTTCGATGCCATCTACGCCGGCAACCCGCTGGTGAACGTGCTGGCGATCGGGGCGCTGCCGCGCGAGCGGCTCCAGCTCGCCAGGGCGGAGGCTCCGGGTGATCTCGCCGTGCTGCTGGGTTCGGCCACCGGGCGCGATGGCATCGGCGGTGCCAGCGTGCTGGCCAGCCAGGAGTTCGACCACGCGCTCGACGACAAGCGCCCGAACGTGCAGGTCGGTGACCCGTTCGCGGAGAAGCTGCTGATCGAGTGCTGTCTCGAGCTGTACGAGCACGACCTGCTCTCCGGCATCCAGGACATGGGTGCGGCCGGCATCGCCTGCTCCACCGCCGAGCTGGCCTCGGCCGCGTCGCTCGGCATGCGGGTCGACCTCGACCGTGTCCACCTCCGCGACGCCTCGCTGGAATCGTGGGAGATCCTGTGCTCCGAGTCCCAGGAGCGCATGCTCGCCCTCGCCTCACCCGACGGCATCGACCGGGTGCTCGAGATCGCGCGCCGGTGGGGCGTGCCCGCGTCGGTGATCGGCGAGGTGGTCGCCGGGGAGGATCTCGAGCTCTCCCGGAACGGCCGGACGGTCGCGCAGGTCCCCGCCCGCTCGTTGGCCGACGAGGGCCCGGAGTACGACCGCCCCGTGAAGCGACCGGCCTGGCTCGACGACTACGCCGCCGCCGACGTCGAGCACCTCGACCTCGAGGTGGCCGCCGCGACGCTCGCCGGTGGAACGCCGGATACCGCGGTGGCGGACGGTGCGGTCGACGCGTTCGTGCTCGCGTTCCTGCGTTCACCCAACGTCGCGTCGACCCGCTGGGTCACCGAGCAGTACGACCACCACGTGCTCGGGGGCACGGTCCTCGGTCCCGGCATGGGCGGGGCCGGCGTGGTCCGCATCGCCGACTCGCCCCGGGGCGTGGCGTGCGCCACGGACGGCAACGGTCGCTGGTGCGAGCTCGACCCGCGGGAAGGCGCCAGACGCGTGGTCGCCGAGGCGTTCCGCAACGTCGCGTCGACGGGCGCCCGACCGCTCGCGACCACCAACTGCCTCAACTTCGGCAACCCGGAGCGGCCGGAGATCATGTGGCAGTTCGCGGAGGCGGTCGCCGGGATGGGCGAGGCCTGCGAGGCCCTGGACGTGCCCGTCACCGGCGGCAACGTCTCGCTCTACAACGAGACGAGCGGCGTCGCCATCCACCCCACCCCCGTCGTGGGTGTGCTCGGCGTCCTCGACGACGTGGCCGACGCGGTGGGTCTGGCCTTCGAGGACGAGAACGACCTGGTCTTCCTGGTCGGTGCTCCGACGGTCGAGGGGCTCGCGGGCAGCGAGCTGCAGCGTTTCGTGGACCAGCCGTTGGGCGGCGTGCTCGCTCCCGTCGACCTCGATCTCGAGGGCGCTCTCGGGGAGGTGCTCCACCTCGCCGCCCACGAGCGGCTGCTCGCGTCCGCCCACGACGTCTCCACCGGCGGTCTCGTCGCGACCCTGGCGGAGTGCTGCGCCGCCGGCGCGATCGGCGTCGAGGTGCTGCTCGACGACGCCCTGCCCCCCGCTCAGGCGCTGTTCAGCGAGTCTCCGGGTCGCGTCGTGGTCACCGTAGCCTCGCAGCACGTCAAGGCCTTCGCCCAGCTCTGCGCCGACGCCGAGGTGCCCCTGGCCGACATCGGCACCGTCGGGGGCGACCGACTGGTCGTCCGTGACCTGCTCGACCTCGCCCTCGCCGACGTCGAGGAAGCCCTCGACGCTGGCCTGCCGGCCGTCCTCGGCGACTGATCCGACCCAACGCGGGTTCTCCACAGGCGGCCGAGATCCATCCCGGTGCGCGCGCCTTCCTGCGCGACACTGGAGCCATGGAGCCCACCACCGCCACCGCCGCCCCGGCCGCCCCCGTCGTGTCCCCCTCGCCCGGGCCGGATCGGATCGACGCGGAGCTCGAGCGTTTCCCCGTCCTCGACGAGGTGCCCGAGCTCGCGGAGGTGCTGGACGCGGCGCTGCGGATCGACCGGCTCGTGGCCCGGCTGATCGACGGCCTGATGCGGTTGCGGCGTCACGGGCTGGCGGAACGGGCCACGGGCGTGGCCCTGGAGCAGTGGTTGGCGATCGTCGCCCGTCGCACCGGCGCCGACCGCCGCATGCTGTTGACCACCTGCGAGGTGTTCGAGCGCCTGCCGTCGCTCGCGGCGGCCTTCCTCCACGACGGGAGCGTCTCGTGGGCCCAGACCCGCGCCGTGGTGCTCCGGGTCCAGCGGCTGCCCGGCGCGCTGGACGATGCCATGGACAGCGAGCTGGCCAAGGCGATCGTCGGCGGCCTGGGCGCGGACCCGGACGCGCTGGTGCACCGGGTCGGTCGGGTGGTGGCCTCGTTCGAGCCGGGCGAACAGGCAGCGATGCAGCGCTACGCCGAGGAGCGGGAGTTCCTCGCCATCCAGCCGCGGCTCGACGGCAGCGGGGGTCGCGTGTTCGGTGACTTCGGCCCCGTGGGCCTGGCCACCCTGGACGCCGCGTTGTCCACGCCGCCGGAACCGGGCGAGGGGCCGACGCGCGAGGGCTTCGCCGAGGAGGCGGACCCCCGGCGACGCCGTGACGTCGCTGCCTCCGCCGGTCACCGCCGGGCCCGTCGCCTCCTGGAGCTGTGCGAGTCCTCGGGCCACGCCCCTCCGGCCGAGGAAGCGGACGCGGCGGACGCCGACGGGTCGGCAGCAGCCGGCTCCGCGGCGGCGGGCCCGGGCCCTGCACGGACCCCCGCTCGACCACCCCAGCTGCTGCTCCGCACCCACCTGTCGACGCTGCTCGACCGCGACCAGACCCCCGCCACCCTGCTCACCACCCTCACCGGCGGAGGCATGTGGGTGGACGCCGCGACCGCCCGCCGCCTGGTCGAGGAGCGGGGCGCCGACCTGCGCACCGTCGTGCTCGACGACACCGGCGGCGTGGTCGGGGTCGGTCGTCGACGCCGGGTGCCACCGGGGTGGCTGCGGGAGACGCTGCTCGCGCTCCACGACACCTGCGCCGCTCCGGGATGCACGACGGCCGCCCGTGTCTGCGACGCCGACCACGCGATCCCCTGGAGACCGAGCTCGCCCGGTGGGGGCTCCGCCGCACGCACGGACGTGGACCAGCTCGCACCCTTGTGTCGGACCGACAACCGCACCAAGGAACACGACGGCTGGCAGGCCGGCCAGACCGCCGACGGCACCCGCACGTGGCATCACCCGCGATCCGGCCTCACCACCCGCACCCCGTCGGCCACGTGGCTGCCGCCCCCGCTGCCGCCGTGAACCGCGGCAGGGCCACGGCGTGCCCGATCAGTCCATCGGGTCGGGCGCCGGGACCATCGCCGGGGCGACCACCTCGTGCAGCAGGCCGTCCTCGACGTCGAGCACGTAGCCGGCGACACCGAGCTCCGCGGGTCGGTCCGGCCACTGCCGCAGTCGCGCGCAGTCCTCGCGGACCGCGTTCCTGGGATCGCTGAACGCGCCCCACTCGGGCTGGAACGGGGTCCGTCCGAGCAGCGAGGACAGCCGGTCGACCAGGGTGCCGTCGGGGTCGTGCAGACCACAGTTGGTGTGCCCGATGACCGCCACGCGTCGGGTGCCCAGGGCATGGGTGGACAGGGCCAACGAGCGGAGCACGTCGCCGGTCACCCGCGCGCCGGCGGTCCGCAGCACGTGGGCGTCGCCGAGCTCGAGGCCCAGGGACGTGAACGCATCGATGCGGCTGTCCATGCACGTCACGATCGCCAGCGCCCGCGAGGGTCGCACCGGCAGGGAGCGGTGGCTCCCCTCGGCGACGTACCGCTGGTTGGCCTCGACGATCCGTTCGAACGGCTCCATCCACACGACCTCCCGGTCTCGATGACACCGCCGGGGACCGGGACACGTCGGTCCGGTCCGCCGGACGCAGCACCCGCGCGCCGGAGCGTAGGCGGGCCGGCTCATCGTTGGTGCGCCGCGGCCTCGACACGCCGGGGAGACCACGGCCGGCGGCTACGCTGGCGGCGTCCGCATGGCGATCCGAGGGTGTCCGCCGGCACCGCCTGGAAGGTCCGCACCGTGAGCCTCGGATCCGACCTTGCGCCGCTCGAACACGACGGCGACGACGTCGACAGCCCCCGCGACGAGTGCGGTGTCTTCGGGGTGTACGCACCCGGCGAGGACGTCGCCACGCTGACCTACTTCGCGCTGTACGCGTTGCAGCACCGAGGCCAGGAGTCCGCCGGCATCGCGGCGTCCGACGGTCGTCGCATCGTGGTCCACAAGGACATGGGCCTGGTCAACCAGGTCTTCACCGACACCGGGCTGGCCGCGCTCGACGGTGACCTGGCGATCGGGCACTGCCGGTACTCGACGACCGGCGCCTCGTCGTGGGTCAACGCCCAGCCGCAGTACCGGGAGACCCCCACCGGCGGTGGGCTCGCTCTGGGCCACAACGGCAACCTCGTGAACACGGCCGACCTCGCCCGTGAGCTCGGGGTGCCGACCGGCAACGACTCGGAGATCATGGCGGCGCTGCTGGCCCTCGACGTCGACGTCAGCCTCGAGGAGGCGATCGTGCGGACGGCGCCGCGGCTGCGTGGCGCCTACTCCGTCGTGGTGATGGACGAGGGGCGGATCCACGCCTTCCGGGACCCGAACGGGGTCAGGCCGCTGCAGATCGGCCGGCTGCCGACGGGCGGGTGGTGCGTCGCGTCCGAGAGCGCCGCGCTCGACATCGTCGGCGCCGTCCCGGTGCGCGACGTCGAGCCGGGCGAGGTGGTCACCATCGACCACAACGGGCTGTCGAGCCGCCGCTTCGCCCCGGCGACACCGTCCTTCTGCCTGTTCGAGTGGGTCTACCTCGCCCGCCCCGACCACCGTCAGGACGGCGGCAGCGTCCTCTACGCGCGACGCCGGATGGGGCGACAGCTGGCCCGCGAAGCTCCGGTCGACGCCGACCTGGTGATCCCCGTCCCGGAGG
Source organism: Nitriliruptoraceae bacterium (assembly GCA_007118045.1). Classification (GTDB taxonomy): domain Bacteria; phylum Actinomycetota; class Nitriliruptoria; order Nitriliruptorales; family Nitriliruptoraceae; genus SKTG01. The sequence goes on along the minus strand of SKTG01000112.1, from coordinate 12,875 downwards.
CGGGGCGCGACGCCGCGGCCGGCTACGCGGCGGAGGCCGGCCTGCCGTTCGCGGACGGGCTGGTGAAGAACCGGTACGTCGGCCGGACCTTCATCCAGCCGACGCAGTCGCTGCGGCGCATGGGCATCCGCCTCAAGCTCTCCCCGGTGCGCGAGATGGTCGAGGGGCGCCGCCTCGTCGTGGTCGACGACTCGATCGTGCGCGGCAACACCTCGCGGCAGCTGGTCGAGATGCTGCGCTCCGCGGGTGCCGCCGAGGTCCACCTGCGCATCACCTCGCCGCCCATCGCCAACCCGTGCTACTACGGCATCGACATGGCCAGCCGGGCGGAGCTGGTCGGCGCCGACCTCACGATCGAGGAGATCCGGGCCTTCGTGGGTGCTGACTCACTGCACTACATCTCGCTCGACGGGCTCGTCGACGCCACCCCGAACCAGCGTGAGCGGCTCTGCACCGCGTGCTTCACGGGTGACTACCCGATCCCGGTGCCGGGCGAGCACGCGCAGCTCGCCCAGCTGCCCCTCGACCTCTCGGCCACCTGAGCTGCTTCGCCGCCGAGCGGGCGCCAGAGGATCAGCGCTCGGTGGCGCGCACCTCCTCGAGCAGCCGCAGCCACACCTCCGACATGGTGGGGAACGGCGGCACGGCGTGCCACAACCGCTCGAGCGTGACCTCGCCGACCACCGCGATCGTGGCGGCCTGGAGCATCTCGCCGGCGCCGGGCCCCACGAAGGTGGCGCCGACGAGCACCCGCCGCGCCCGGTCGATCACGAGCTTGGCCGTGCCCTTCGGGCTCGTGCCGTGCAACGCCCCGCCGGCCGTGCTGCCCATGTCGTAGCTGACGGCCAGCACGTCGATGCCCGCGTCGCCGGCACCCGCCTCCGTGAGGCCGACGGCGGCGACCTGCGGATCGGTGAACACGACGCGGGGGACGGCCCGCTGGTCGGCCCACGCCTCGTCGACGTCGACGCCTGCGAGCGCGTCGCCGACCAGGCGGGCCTGGTACTTGCCCTGATGCGTCAGCAGCGCACGACCGTTGGTGTCGCCGACGACGTAGAGCCAGTCGCGGCCGGGCACGCGCAGGTGCTCGTCCACCTCGACGAAGCCGCCCCGACCGGGCTCGACGCCGACGGTGTCGAACCCGAGCTCGTCGGTGGGGGCCCGCCGGCCGACGGCGACGAGCAGCTCGTCGCCGACGAGCTCGCGACCGTCGTCGAGCGTCAGGGTGACGGGGCCGTCGTCCCCCTCGCGGGAGGCCTGTTGGGCCCGGGCACCGACCTCGACACCGATGCCCTCGTCCGCGAAGGCCGCCGCGAGCTCGGGCCCGACCGTCGGCTCCTCGTTGGCGAGCAGCTGGTCCTCGGCCTCGACGATCGTGACCTCGCTGCCGAGCCGGGAGGCCGCCTGCGCCATCTCCACCCCGATGACGCCGCCACCGAGGACCAGCAGCCGGGAGGGGACGGAGTCCATCCCGGTCACCTCGCGGTTGCTCCACGTGGTGATGTCGGCCAGCCCCTCGATCGGCGGCTCGGCCGCGCGTGATCCGACGGCGACGACGACCCCCTTCGTGGCGTCGAGCCGCGTGACGGTGCCGTCCGCGCCGGTGACCTCGACGGTGCGGTCACCGGCGAGCCGGCCGTGGCCACGGAACAGCGTCACCCCGGCACCCTCGAGCCAGTCGACCTGGGCCTGATCGTCGAGGTTCGAGCGGAACGCGTCGCGGCTCGATAGCGCCTTCTCGACGTCGACCTCACCGGTGACCGCGGCGGCGGCCGCCGGGACCGATCGGGCGTGGTTGAGCACCTCCGTGGGACGCAGCAGGGCCTTGGACGGCATGCAGCCCCAGTAGGAGCACTCGCCACCGACCAGTTCCGTCTCCACGATGGCGACCGTGAGACCGTGCTGGGTGGCGTAGTCGGCCGCGTTCTCGCCGGCGGGGCCGGCGCCGATGACGACGGCGTCGAAGCTCAGCTCCTCGGTCGCCGGGGCGGCGCCGCCGGTGGGTGGGGTGGTCTCGCTCATGGGGCCCTCGTGGTGGTCGTGTGGGTGTGCTGGTCGCCCGCGGTGGACGGTCCTCGTTGCCCCAACCCGTTCGGGACGGCGCCTGTTCCCGTCTCCCCGTGAACCCATGTGCACCGCGGTAACACGAGAGATAACGAGAGGTTACGATGACCTCCGGTTCGGAGTTCGAGCGCCGCTGGGGAAGCACCCGCGGTAGCGGTAGCGGGAGCGAGCGGCCAGGCGGGGGCGAGGATGGCCAACGGGATCCAAGCAGCGACCACCACCTCCGAACGCTCACCGGCTCCGCGAGGAGACCGGGCGCGAGGGCACGGACGCGTTCCCCCGTGGGTCGGGCTCCTCGTGTGGTGTGGGGCGCTGGTGGTCGGCACCGCCGTCTTCCACGGGTTGGGGCGCGGACCGCTCTCCGCACCGCCGCTGGATCCGCACGCTTGGTCGGCCTGGCTCGACGGGCGTGAGCCGCTCGTGGCCGCGGTCGCCGTCCTCCGGCTGCTGGTCCTGGCGTTGAGCTGGTACCTGGTCGGCGTGACCTCCGTCGGTGTCGCCGCCCGGGCGTTGCGACGCGCCCGGCTCGTGCGGCTGGCCGATGCGCTCGTGCTGCCGCCGCTGCGGCGCACGCTGCAGACCGCGCTGGGGTTCACCCTGGCGGGCGTGATGGTGGCCGCGGCGACCGGCAACGACGGGCGCCCGGTCACGCTCGCGGCCGCACCCGCGGATGACGGTCGAGAGGCCGAGGTGGTTCCTCGGCCGTTGGAGCTTGTGCGGGAGGGGGGTGCGGCCGACGGGGAGGGGGACACCCCAGCGAGCGACGACGACCTGCGTGGACGGCGCGACGGAGACGACGGCGATGTACCCGAAGTGGACGACGATGCACCCGAAGTGGACGGCGATGCGCCCCGCGCGGACGACGCCGGTGACCGGGCCGGCGAGCGGACCGACGGCGGTGGCGAGATGACCGGCGAGGTGGAGGTGGTCACGGGCGACTCGTTCTGGCACATCGCCGAACGCACGCTCCGACGGACCCTGCAGCGACGTCCGAGCGACGCGGAGACGGCCGGCTACACCGCCCTGCTGATCGAGCGGAACCGGCAGGTCCTGGCCGATCCGGACAACCCGGACCTGATCTTCCCGGGACAGCGGTTCACGCTCCCGGACGTGCCGACGGTGGCGGGGTGATGTGGACGTGGCGGTTGCCCGAGCCGGATCCCTACCTGGGGCTGACGGACGAGGCGCGCGTTCGTGCGGCCGTGATGGCCCGCAGCGCGGAGCGGCAGCGGCGCGAACGGGCGGCCGAGCTCGCCACCTGGGTGGGGACGCTGCGCGACCTCGCGGAGCGCGAGGTCGCGGTGGTCGTCCGGGTCGTCGGGGACCATGCACACCGGGGGCGGCTGGCGGCCATCGGTGTCGACCACGTCGCGATCGGGCTCGGGTCGGGCACGCTCGCGCTGGTCTCCCTCGCGGCCGTCCGCTCGGTGCGACCCGAACCCGGTCGGCCGGCGCCGGTCGCGATGGGCGACCGGGAGCGCTCGCAGGATCGGACACTGCTCGAGGTGCTCGATCACGTCCTGGCCGACCACGGCCGTGTCGCGATCGGCCTGCTCGACCTCGCGGACCCGCTGACGGGGGTCCTGATCGGCCTCGGCGAGGACGTGCTGACCGTCCGCGTCGACGGGGCGGGTCGGGACGTGGTCTACGCCCCGAGCGCGGCCGTCCGCGAGGTGCTGCTCGACCCGTGAGCCCCGCCTCAGTCCTCCTCGGGGGTCCCACTGTCCGCGTACAGGTGCTCGAGCTCACCCGGCTCGATCCGCGCCGACTGCACGAAGGCGTCCACCTCATGCTCCTGCAACCGGATCACCCGACCGAACTTGTACGCGGGGATCTGTCCGCTGTCGATGAGGCGGTACAGCGTCCGGGTGGTGATCCCGAGCTGACGGGCAGCTTCCCGGGTGCTCAACCAATTGATCTCTTCACGAACCATGTCGTACCCTCCAGGCTGGTAGCAGGTTACCTGGTGCAGCGACGGACGTCCACGCTACCCTTCCTTCCTGGGGACGACCGGCATCGGAAGCGTGTGGCGCGAGCCGGGTGACGGGTCGGGGACCCGAGTGGGGCGAGGCGAACGGGCCGATGGGGATCGGTCCGGGACCAGGGGCAGGGGCACGGGGCGGGCAACGACGACCACGGTGGGGAGTGGTGTGAGCGCTACGGAACGGATCGAACGCACGCGCGAGGACACGGGGTCCCGCGGTACGGAGGGGCGGACGCGCCGGCGGATCGGGCGGCTCCGTGGGCTGCCGGGTGGGCGCGCCGTCGTGGGGGCGCTGCTGGTGACCGCGGCCGCGGTGGGCACCTTCGCCGTCCACCTGAACGCGATCGCGGAGGCGGAGACCGAGTACCTGGTCGCGCTGGCATCGGCCGAGCCCGGTACCCGGTTCGCGTCGGTCGACGAGGTGCGTGCCACCTTCGGATCGGCCGGTGTCGAGCTCACGGCTCCGCTGGCGGAGCGGGCCATCCCCGTCAGCGAGATCGAGGGATTGGTCGGCCACACGCTGGTCGCGCCGCTGGAGCGGGGCGATCTCGTGTCACGGACCGCGGTCGTGGAGGACGGTGGTGTCGCCCCGGCGCAGACGATGTCGTTCCCGGTGGACCGGACCGCAGCGGTCGGCGGAGCCCTGCGGGCCGGCGAGCGCGTCGACGTCCTGGCGACCTACGGGTCCGGCGAGGCCGCTTACACGGCGTTCGTGGTGCGGGGGGTGCCCCTGCTGCGGGTGAGCGCACCGGACGGCAGCTCCGTGCCGGCGGCCGGCGGTGGCTCGGACCTGACGCTCACCGTCGCCGTGACCGAGCTCGAGGATGTGCAGCGGCTGGGTCACGCCGTCAGCGTCGCCGACCTGTTCGTGACCCGTTCGACCGCCGTGGCCGGGGACGACGGGCAGGCCCCCGGCGCGTACGCCGCCGAGCCGGCGGGACGCGGGGTCGTGCCGGACCCGGCGTCGTCGGCGCAGCTGTCGGACCCGGAGCCGCCCGGATCGCCGGAGGACGCGGACCACGACGCCGGTGGGGACAGCTGATGCGGGAACGTTTCGTGCTGCTCGGCCTCGCCCGTGCGCGAGCCGCCTGGTTCCGGACGGTGGGGCAGTGGGCCACCGCGGCGATGCTGCCGGCCGACTTCGTCCGCTGCGTCTCCATCGAGGAGCTGCGAGCCCGGCTGCGCTCGGGTCGGGCGTTCTCGGCGGTGCTGATCGACGGCGGGTCCCCCGGGCTCGATCGTGACCTGATCGCGGAGGCCGCCGAGGTGGGGGTGACCACGCTGGTGGTCGACGACGGCGAGCGGGACTGGCGTGCCCTCGGAGCTGCGGCGGTGATGGCCCCGGTGTTCTCGCGGGACGAGCTGCTCGAGGTCCTCGAGGCCACGTCGACGCCGGTGGGGACGGCCACCCTGAGCGATCCGGTGGTCGGGGATCCGGCGGGCCCGGCCAACGGTGCGGTGATCGCGGTGACGGGACCCGGAGGGACGGGCGCGTCGACCGTGTCGATCGCCCTGGCCCAGGGACTGGGGGCGGGCCACGGATGGCGGACACCGGATCGCGGGACGGCGTCGGGTCCGCCATCGGTCCTGCTCGCGGACCTGTGTCGCGTGGCGGACCAGGCGATGCTGCACGACTCCCGGGTCGTCGTCCCGAGCATCCAGGAGGTCGTCGAGGCGCACCGCACGGCCACTCCCGACCGTGGCGCCCTGCTCGAGCAGACCTTCGAGGTCCCCGCTCGGCGCTACCGCCTCCTGCTCGGCCTGCGGCGACCACGGCACTGGGTCGCGCTCCGCCCCCGGGCGCTGGAGAGCACCCTCGACTCGTTGCAGCGCCTGGCGGACGTGATCGTCGCCGACGCGGAGGCCGACCTGGAGGGCGAGGCCGAGACCGGTTCGACCGACGTCGAGGAACGCAACCTGCTGTCCCGCGCGACGATCGCTCGCGCCGAGCTGGTGGTCCTCGTCGTGGAACCGTCCATGAAGGGGATCTACGCGGCCGTGCGGACCCTGGGCGAGATCACGGCGTTCGGTGTGCCCGCCGAGCGAGTGCTCCCCGTGGTCAACCGCTCACCCCGGTCGCCCCGGGCCCGGGCGGAGCTGAACGCGGCGCTCGGTGACCTGGTCGGTGCTGGGGTTGTGGCCGGTGGCGAACGGTTGCCGGCACCGCTGCATCTACCCGAACGGGCCGTCGAGCCGGCGTTGCGTGACGGTGGGCAGCTGCCGGGGGCGCTGGCCCGTCCGCTGGCCAGGGGGGTCGCCGCGCTGCGGGAACGGCTCGATGCGCCGTCCCCGGCCCCGGGTCCGGTCGCGTACACGCCCGTCACTCCCGGCGATCTGGCCGCGTTCTCGCCGCAGGAGCAGCCTCCCTCCCAGGAGCAGCCGTGAGCGCCTTCCTCTCCCCGCTGGTCGAGATCGAGCGCCGCGTGCTGCAGCGCGCCAAGGACGCATCGCTGGACCTCGGTGACGCCGGCGCGGTCGGCCGGCTCCGTGGCCTCCTCGAGGACGAGGTGGCGCAGTGGAGCCTCGATCACAAGCACGGGCTCCGGGACTACGACCTGCCGGATCCGGACCTGGTCGTGGAGAAGGCCGAGCGCAACCTGACCGGGTACGGCCCGCTGGAGCCGTTGCTCGACGACGACGATGTCTGGGAGGTGATGATCAACGCCCCGGACCAGATCTTCGTCAAACGCCACCACGGGGTCTCCGGCTACCACGACGAGGCCTTCCACGACGACGAGCACGTCGTTCGGACCCTGACCAAGATCCTCGACGACGCGTCGTCGTCGCACCGCAAGCTCGACGCCTCCGAGGGGCTGCAGGACGCGCAGCTCGACACGGGCGCCCGGTTGCACATCGTCCACCGCGACATCGGGCGCGGGTCGCATCTCATCGTCAACATCCGCCGGTTCACGGGTGTGGCGTTCCGGTCGCTCGACGAGCTGGTCGCCCGCGGCATGCTGACCTCGCAGGTCGGCGCCTTCCTGCGAGCGACCTCGCGGGCGCGGCTCTCGACCGTGTTCGCCGGGCCACCCGGCTCCGGCAAGACGACCCTGCTCTCGTGCTGTACGGCGGAGCTCGACCCCGCGTGGCGGATCGTCACCGCCGAGGAGGTCTTCGAGGTCGACGTCCCGCTGCCCAACGTCGCCTCGATGCAGACGCGGGCACCGCGACCCGATCGACCGGAGGTCGACCTGCGTCGTCTGGTCTCCGGGTTCCTGCGCATGGCGCCGGACGTGGCGATCGTGGGGGAGGTGCGTGACCGGGAGGCGTTGCCGCTGTTGCTGACGCTGTCGTCGGGCGTCAAGGGCTTCACGACGATCCACGCGGGCTCGGCCAGGCAGGCGCTGTCCCGGCTGCGCTTCATCTGCCAACTCGCCGACACCCGCTCCGAGCTGCCGATGGCGGCGCTGAACTCCCTCGTCACCGAGGCCATCGACATCGTCGTGCACAGCAGCCGCGTCGACGGCGTCCCGCAGGTCAACGAGGTGGTGGCGGTCGAGGAGCAGCAGACCGGGGACGGCTCGACGGTCTTCACCGTCTCCGAGCTGTTCGTCCGTGAGACGCCGCAGGCACCACTGGTGTGGACGGGCACGGTGCCGGTCCGGTGCGCGGGGCCGCTCGCCGCCGCTGGCTTCGACCTCCACGCGCTGTTGGAGACGACGTGCGCGCCGACGGGGCGCCGCGCATGACGCCGGGAGCGGCGGCCCTCGCGGTCGCGTTGCTGAGCGCCTACGGCGTCTTCCTGATCTACACGGCCGTGGTCCTGCGGTGGCACGGGGTCGGGGTGTCGCCGGCCCTCGAGGGGCGCCGTCGCCGATCGTCGTTCGACGACTTCCTCGTCCAGGCTGGACTCGAGAACGTGCGGCTGACGGAGCTCGTGGCCGTGGAGGCCGTGTTGATCGTGGTGGCCGTCGCGTTCGGGTACGCCGTCTACGGCGGATGGCCGGCCGCCCTCGCCGTGGGTGCCGCGGCCGGTTCGGTCCCGATCGCCAGCGCCCGCGAACGGCGGCGTCTGCGCCGTGAGCTGGCGCGTGAGGCCTGGCCGCGGATGATCGAGCAGATCCGCCTGCAGGCGGTCACGCTCGGCCGCTCGATCCCACAGGCGCTGCTGGACGCGGGGCTCGACGGGCCCGAGGAGATGCGCAGCGCGTTCCTCGCGGCGCAACGGGAGTGGCTGATCTCGACCGACTTCGACCGGACCCTCGGCGTGTTGAAGGCCAGCCTCGCCGACCCGACGGCGGACGCGGTCTGCGAAACGCTGCTGATCGCGCACGAGATCGGCGGGACCGACGTCGACCAACGTCTACGAGCCCTCATCGATGACCGGGTCGAGGACCTCCAGGGGCGCAAGGACGCCCGGGCGAAGCAGGCCGGGGTGCGCTTCGCGAGGTACTTCGTCGTGGTCGTCCCTCTGGGTATGGCGTTCGTCGGGCTCAACCTCGGCGAGGGGCGTGCCGCGTTCCAGACCCGAGCAGCTCAGCTCACGGTGCTCGCGGCCTTCGGCATCATGGCCGGTTGCTGGTGGTGGGCGGCTGGACTGCTCAAGCTGCCGCAGGAGGAACGGGTCTTCCCGGCGGAGCCCACCGGCGGGGCCGCGGACGGCGCGGTGGAGCCGTCATGACGTTGCTGCTCGCCTCCGCGGTGGCGTTGTGGCTGGGCTCGACCCTGCTGCTCTCCGAGCTGCGCTGGTTCTCCCGGCGCCCGCTCGGTGAGCGGCTGGCTCCCTACGTGCCCGGTGGCATGGGGCGACGGACCCGGGCCGGTCTGTTGTCGGTCGAGTCCTTCCGCGAGGCGGTGGGGCCGCTCGCGCGATCGCTCGGGTCCCGCTTCTCGCGTCTGGTCGGGGTCGGTGAGGACCTCGATCGACGCCTGCGTCGCGTCCACGCCCACCTCGATGTGACCGAGTTCCGTGTCCGCCAGATCGGGTGGGCCCTCGGGGGGTTCGGGATCGGCGCGCTGCTCGCGGTGGGGGCCCGGCCACCCGCCGCCGTCTCCGTGCTGCTGATCCTCGGAGGCATGGCGCTGGCGTTCCTGCTGCTCGAGCACCAGGTGACGGCGGCGTCGAGCCGCTGGCAGCGCTCGCTGTACCTCGAGCTACCGGTGATCGCCGAGCAGATCGGCATGCTGCTCGGTTCGGGGTACTCGGTGGTCGGTGCGCTCGACCGGGTGGCCCGACGCGGGCACGGCTCGGCGGCTCGCGACCTGCGGCGGGTGCTGGCGCGGATCCGTCAGGGCGTCGACGAGCACACCGCGCTGCGCGAGTGGAGCGAGTTGGCCGACGTCGACGCCGTCGAACGCCTCGTGGCGGTCCTGACCCTCAACCGCGAGGCCAGCGACCTCGGCCGGTTGATCGGCACCGAGGCACGCGCGATCCGCCGCGACGTCCACCGCGAGCTGCTGGAGAAGATGGAGCGACGTGGCCAGCAGGTCTGGATCCCCGTGACCGTGGCCACGCTGGTCCCGGGGGTGCTGTTCATCGGCATCCCGTTCTTCTCTGCGCTGGACGGCTTCCTGCTCTGAGCGGTTCTCTCCGTGCACAACGGGGATACATGAGAAGACACGATAGGTATCTTTGTGTAGCATGATGCTCGGTGAGGGTGGCCGGGGATCGGGTCCACGAGGGCCCGCAGAGCACAGGGGGAGCACGTGGGGATCGACGAGGGCTCGTGGGTACGGCTCCGGCGCGAGGACGCCGGCGAGGGCGTCATATCGACCGCCATCGCGGTACTGATCATGGCGCTGATCGGTGCGGCGATGTGGGCGGTGTTCAGCGGGGTCTTCGAACGTTCGTCGAGCACGATCGAGCAGCAGATCGGTCAGATCGAGCCGATCAGCTGAGGCCCTCGTGGGGGGCGTGCGTTGGTGGGAGGAGCGCGGCTCCAGCAGCCTGGCGAGCGTGTTCGGGGTGATGATGTTCCTGGGCCTGCTCCTGGTGGCCACCCAGGTGCTGGTCCACCTCTACGCCACCTCGATGGTCACGGCCGTGGCCTTCGACGAGGCGCGCCGAGCGAGCGCCGCCGGAGCGGATGGCACGGTTCGAGGTGGCTGCGACGCGGGGGTGGAGCCCCGCGTGCGCTCGCGGCTCGGCCGGTGGGGTGCTTCCGCGAGCGTGGAGTGCCGAGCGTCGTCGTCGGACCCGGGGACGGTGACCGTGCGGGTCACAGGCCCCTCCCCGGCTCGCTCGCTGGCGGCCCTCGGTGTCGTGGCGGTCAGCGACATCGACCGGTCCGCGACGTTCCGCACGGAGGTCCCGCCGGCGGACGATCCATGAGACCGGACGGCGGCGACGCACGCCCCGAAGACGCCGCCGGCGTCGCGAGCACGCGTGAGCTCGGTGCGGTCGGCGGCCTGGAGGCGCTCGCGTTCGGTGTGCTGGTGTTCGTGGTGGGCACGCTGGTGGTCCTCAACGCCTGGGCCGTCGTCGACGCGAAGTTCGCGAGCAGCGCGGCGGCACGCGAGGCGGTCCGAGCCGTCGTGTCCGCCGAGCCGGGCACCGGACCGGACGAGCTGTCGCGCCGGGCCAGCGTCGCCGCACGTCAGGCCGCGGCCGCGCACGGGTACGGGCCGGACCGCATCACGCTCTCGCCGGACTCACCGTTGAGGCTCGAGCGGTGCGCGGAGATCGCCATCGATGTGCGCGTCCGGGTGCACGCCACGCTCGTGCCGGGTGCCTGGAGCACGCGCAGCTACGACGTCGGCTCGAGCCACGAGGACGTGGTCGACCCGTTCCGCTCCGGGCTCGAGGTGGACGGCTGGGACAGGTGCGGGTTCGATGTCCGCCACTGACACGACGTCCCGCGTCGACGTGAGGTCCGGTGCCCAGGCGGGCAACACCCTCGTACTGTTCCCCGTCGCGGTGTTGATCCTGTTCGGACTCGGAGCGATGGCCCTGGACGCTGCGACGATCTTCCTCGGCCAGCGACGGCTGGTCGACATCGCCACGTCGGTCGCCACCGACGCGGTCGCCGGCGTCGACCGGGCCGCTTTCTACGACGGGGCCACCGACGGGATCGAGCTCGAGCGTCGTCAGGTGGACGCGCGGACCGCCCAGCTGCTGGCGCGGGAGGGCTCGGACCGGTCGTTCGAGGCGCTCGCGTGCGATCCACCCGTCCTGGAGGCGAGCACGGCCACGGTGACCTGCCACGCCACGGTGCGGCCACTCCTCGCACCGATGTGGGGCATCGCCGGCGCCAACCGTCTCAGCGTCACCGAACGCGTCACCGGGGTGCAGCACTGACCCCGCGCAGCCGCCGCATCGTCGCCCTCGCGGTGCCGGCGATCGGCACGCTGGTCGCCGACCCGCTGATGGGCCTGGTCGACACCGCGGTGGTCGGACGGCTGGGCGCCGCGCAGCTCGGCGGTTTGGGCCTGGCGGTCTCCGTGCTGGCGGCCGTGTCGTGGATCTTCAACTTCCTGGTCTTCGGCACGACCTCGACCGTTGCCAGGGCCGTGGGGGCCGGCGACCCTGGCGCCGCCGGCCGGCGGGTCAGCCACGCCGCTCAGGTGGCGCTCGCGCTCGGTGTCACCGTCGGTCTCGCGCTGTTCGTCGCCGCCCCCGGCCTGATCCGGCTCCTCGGTGCCGTCGACGAGCTGGTCGGACCCGCGGTCGACTACCTCCGGATCCGTGCCATCGGCGTGCCCCTGCTGCTGCTGGCGATGGTCGGTCACGGGGCCTTCCGCGGCGTCGCGGACACGCGGACACCGCTCGGGGTCGTGGTGGTCGCGAACCTCGTCAACGCGGGGCTGACCTTCGGCCTCGTGTTCGGGCTCGGCTGGGGGATCGCCGGGGCCGCGTGGGCGACCGTCGCGGCGGAGGCGATCACGGTCGTCGCGTTCGTGTTCCTGTTGCGTCGCACGCGTCTGCCCCTGCTGGGACACGGCCGGCCCGGCAAGCGTCAGCTGATCGCGCTCGTGGTGGTCAGTCGCGACCTGTTCCTGCGCACGGGTGGGTTGCTGGCCGGGCTGCTGGCGATCACCACCGCGGCGGCCAGGATCGACGCCGGGACGGCGGCCGGGCACCAGGTGCTGTACCAGAGCTTCCTGCTCATCTCCTTCCTGATGGACGGCTTCGCGATCGCCGGCCAGACCCTGGTCGGTAACGCGCTGGGTGCCGGCGACCGCGACGAGGCACGGGCCGTGGGTCGCTCGCTGCTGCGCTTCGGGATCGGTGGCGGAGCCGTGATCGCCGCCGGGATGCTCGCCGGCAGCTGGTTGCTGCCGCGGCTGCTCACCGACGATCCGGTCGTGCTCGCCACCGTGGCGACCGCCTGGTGGCTGGCGGCGCTCGGCCACGTCGTCAACGGTCCGGTCTTCGCCCTCGATGGCGTCCTGATGGGCGCCGAGGATTTCGCCTACCTGCGGACCTGGACGATCGCCGCGGCGGTCGTCGGTGGCGTGGGTGGACAGCTGGTGGCCGCCGCCGGGGGAGGGTTGCTCGGGCTCTGGGTCGCGGTCCAGGCGATGATGCTGGTCCGGCTGGTCTCGCTGTTGTTGCGTCTGCGCGGCGGCGGATGGGCCCGCACGGGCAGCGGGCTGGTCACCGACCCGGGCCGCTGACCGCAGCGGTGGAGGACGGGCGGTCGGGGTTCGCACCGTTGTCCGCCCCGGGTGGTGTCCCCACGGGGCGGGCCAGGTTGCCTACGCGTCCGTCGACCGGCGCCGAGTCGCTGGTCGAGCGCCACGCCACCGCTGCCCGATGGAGGCCACGTGAGCTCGAACGTCCGTCCGACCCGCGCGATCACCTGGACGCTGCTCGTCGCGTTCGCGCTCGCGGCGCTGGTGACCGCGCCCGCGCTCGCAAGGGGCGGGCCACCGGCCGACGTCCCGC
>SKTG01000257.1 GCA_007118045.1 Nitriliruptoraceae bacterium | reverse complement strand
TCGGTCTTGTCGCCGAGCCCGAACGCCACGGTCGGTGACGTCGGACTGACCAGCACGTCGACGTGTTCGAACGCCGCCGCGAAGTCCCGGGCGATGAGCGTGCGGACCTTGCTGGCCTGCAGGTAGTAGGCGTCGAAGTAGCCGCTCGACAACGCGTGTGTACCGATCATGATGCGCCGCTTGACCTCCGGTCCGAACCCGGCGGCGCGGGTGGCCGCGTTCATCTCCTCGGCGGTCGGGGCGTCGACCCGGAGCCCGTAGCGCACCCCGTCGAAGCGTGCCAGGTTCGACGACGCCTCCGACGGTGCGATGAGGTAGTAGGCCGGCAGCCCGTACGGCGCGTGCGGCAGGGACACCTCGACGATCTCCGCTCCCAGAGCCGCGAACCGCTCCAGTGACGCCGCGAACACCGCTCCGACGCCGGGTTCGTAGCCCTCGCCCTGGAGCTCGCGCACCACGCCGATCCGCAGGCCCTCGACCCCGTCCCGCAACCCGGCCAGCAGGTCCGGGACCGGCTGCGGCACCGAGGTGGCGTCGCGCGGGTCGTGTCCCTGGATCACCGACTGGAGGGTGGCGGCGTCCTCCACCGTGCGCGCGAACGGACCGGCCTGGTCCAAGGACGACGCGAAGGCGACCAGCCCGTACCGCGAGACCGTGCCGTAGGTCGGCTTCGCTCCGACCAGCCCCGTGAGCGCGGCGGGTTGACGGATCGAGCCACCGGTGTCCGTCCCGATGGACAGGGGCGCCAGCATCCCCGCGACCGCCGCCGCCGAACCGCCGGAGGAACCGCCGGGCACCCGGTCGAGGTCCCACGGGTTGCGGGTGTCGCCGAACGCCGAGTTCTCGGTGGACGAGCCCATCGCGAACTCGTCCATGTTGGTCTTGCCGAGCACGACCACGTCCGCCTCGCGCAGCTTCGTGGTCACCGTGGCGTCGTAGGGAGGGACCCAGTCCTCCAGCATCCGCGAGCCACAGGTCGTGGGGGCGCCGCGCATCGTGAGGACGTCCTTGAGCGCGAGCGGCACCCCGGCCAGCGGACCGAGGGGTTGCCCGGCGGCACGACGAGCGTCGATGTCGTCCGCGTGGGCGCGAGCGGCGGCCGCCGTGACGGCCAGGAAGGCGCGGGGCTGGTCCTCGTGTGGCGTCGCCACCGGGGACCACACGTCACCGTCGGGGTCGACCCCGTCCACCGCGGCGATGCGCTCGAGGTGGGCGTCCACGACCTCGCGTGCGGACACCTCCCGGTCGGCCAGGTCCCGGGCGAGTCCCGCCGCGGAGCGATCGATGAGGCTCATCGACGCCCCGTTCTCGGCGCTGCGGGCCCGCACCGGCCAACGGCGACCGACGGGTCGGCGGCCCGGGTGGTGGCGTGGCCCGGTGCGAGCCTCGTGGCGATCTCCGGCACCTCAGCCCTCCTCGGAGACGATGCGCGGTACCGCGAAACGGTTCTGCTCGACCTGGGGCGCGCCGGCCAGCAGCTCGGCGCGTTCGAGCGACGGCCGCCGCTCGTCCAACCGGTCGACGTCCGTCAGCGCGAAGGGGTGGGTCGTCGGCTCGACGTCCTCCGCCGCGACCTCACCCACCCGGTCGGCGTAACCGAGGATCTCGGACAGCTGGGGGGCCAACGCCTCGACCTCGTCGTCGGTGAGCGAGAGACGGGCGAGGCGGGCGACGTGCCGGACCTCGTCTGGTGACAGGGACACACGCGACCTTTCGAACGAACGCTGCCCGTCCCCACGGGCCGGGGTCGGAGGCTACTTCGTTCCACCGCGAGTGTGGACGCCGCGAGCGTTGGGGGACGACGCGTGGGGATGCCGCGTGGGGGGACGCCTCCTCCTCGCGGGGCACCCCGGCGCCATCCCCCGTCACCCTCCATCGGCCGTGGCACGCGCGCGACTCTCGTGCGAACGACCTCCCGACCGGACGACCGGGGCGACGGGGCGCGCCGCCGGTGCACAGCCGGCAGATTGGGTCGGACAGGATCACCGACGACCGAGATGGAGATCCCCATGAGCCTGCAGGGAACCAAGGTGCTCGTCCTCGCCGCCGACCTGTTCGAGGACAGCGAGCTGCTCTACCCCGTGCTGCGCCTGAAGGAGGAGGAAGCCTCCGTCACCGTCGCCGGGATCACCGACGACCCGGTCACGGGCAAGCGCGGCTACGGCCCCATGCCGGTCGACACCACCGTCGACCAGGTCGATGCCACCGACTACGCCGCCATCGTGATCCCGGGCGGCTTCGCCCCCGACGCCTTCCGTCGCTCCGAGGCCATCCTCGACCTCGTGCGTGCCTTCGACGCGGCCGAGAAGCCGGTCGCGTTCATCTGCCACGCGGGCTGGGTCCCGATCAGCGCGAAGATCATCGAGGGTCGGCGTGCCACCAGCTTCACGGCGATCAAGGACGACATGATCAACGCCGGCTGCAACTGGGTCGACGAGCCCATCGTGGTCGACGGCAACCTGATCTCGTCCCGGCACCCCGGCGACCTGGGCCCCTGGCTCAAGGCGATCATCGAGGCGCTGAGCTAGCGGACGCTCGGACCCGAGCCCACGGCGCACGGCAGCTCCGAGCCCAGGCAGCGAGCACCGAGCGTGGTGACCGACCCGTGGCGTCGCCGCGGGCCGGTCACCGTCGGTCGCCGTCGGTCGGGCGGCCCGGTTGAGGCCCCCGCCCCCGCCGGTTACGGTCAGGATGACGAAAACCGGACTCCGCCAGCAGGCGAGCCAGCCACGCAGGCCAGCCACGCAGGCCAGCCACGCAGGGAGGGACCTCCATGGGCACGACCCGTAGCTACGACCCCACGAGCGCCCTGGTGGTCGTCGACGTCCAGAACGACTTCGCCGATCCGGACGGCGGCCTCTACGTCACGGGTGGAGAGGAGGTCGTCGACGCCGTCAACGAGGAGATCGCCGCCGCGCGCAGCGCCGGTGCCCCCGTCCTCTACACCCAGGACTGGCACCCGGAGACGACCCCGCACTTCGAGAAGGACGGCGGTACCTGGCCCGTGCACTGCGTCGCCGGTACGTGGGGCGCGGAGCTGCATCCCAACCTCGACGTGCCCGAGGACGCGACGATCGTGCGCAAGGGCGTCGACGGCGGCGACGGGTACTCCGGCTTCTCTGTCCGCGACCCGGTCAGCGGCGAGGAGTCCGCCACGGAGCTGGGCAAGCACCTCGAGGAAGCCGGAGCCGAGCGGCTGGTGGTGGTCGGCCTGGCCGGGGACGTGTGCGTCGCGGCGACCGCACACGACGCCAAGGAGCTGGGCTACGAGGTCGAGGTGCCCCTCGCCACGACCCGGATGGTCGAACTGGAGCCGGGTGACGGTGAGCGCACCGTCGAGCGGCTGCGGGCGGCCGGGGTCGCGGTCACCACCGCGTGACGATCCGGTCCGAGCGGCTCACGAGCGCGGTCCCACCGGGCTCCGCAGCACCCGTCTCCACCTGCGCCGTCGCGGTGGACGTCGCGCTCCTGACCGTCCTCGACGGCCGCCTGAAGCTCCTGCTCGTCGAGCCGGACGCCCCCCAGCTCGCGGGGCACTGGGCGTTGCCCGGCCGCCGCGTCCGTGACGACGAGAGCCTGGACGACACCGCGCACCGGGCCCTCGCGGAGCTAGCCGGGGTCAGGGCCCCCGACGCCCACCTCGAGCAGCTGCGCACCTACGGCGACCCGAGCCGGGATCCCCGGGGTCGCGTCGTCTCGGTCGCCTACCTCGCACTGACGCCGACGACGCACGACCCCACGGATCCGCTGACGGCGCAGCTGTGGGACGTCGAGCAGCTCGGTACGCAGGATGGCCCCCGCTTGGCCTACGACCACGACCGCATCGTCCCCGACGCGCTCGAACGTGCGCGTTCGAAGCTGGAGTACACGTCGCTCGCCGCGGCGTTCGTCGCCGACGTGTTCACCCTCGGCGAGCTGCGGCGCGTCTACGAGGCGGTCTGGGGCGTGTCCCTGGATCCGGCGAACTTCCGGCGCAAGGTGGTCTCCGCCCGGGGTTTCGTCACCGAGGCCGAGGGCCTGGCGAGCCCCGGTCCGGGTGGTGGACGACCCGCCAAGCGCTACCGGCGGGGCCCGGCCACGCGCCTGCACCCGGCCATGCTGCGGCCGTAGATCCCTGCGCGCCACCGCGCCTCGACCCACGATCAGCGCCGGCGTCCGTGGGTATCAACCTGCCGGCGGCCACGCCCCGCCGGGCAGCGGACGGCCCGGCAGCCGCGGACCGGCCCAGACGTAGGTGAGCGCCCAGCGGGGGCCGGCCGCACCGACGACCGGGACCGCTCGCCGCTCGAAGAGGTCCGGCGCGCCCTCGTAGTCGTCGAGCTCGGCCAGTAGACCGGGGACGTCGACCCCGGGGGCGATCTCGAGCAGGTCGCCGTGGACCTCACCACCCCGACGAGCGTCGTCGTCCGGGCCGTCCACGGCTCGCACCCTCTCGTCCCGCGCGTTTCCCCGGCGGGCGGCTGGCCGGGACCCCTCGATCGTCGCGGCCGGCCAACCGGCACCGCTGTCGTGCAGCTGCCCCCGGGCGTGCGTCGGCCCGAGGTGACGGACGCGGTCGGCGATGCGGTGCCAGGCCGTCCGGCCCGGCCGCAACGACCCGTAGACGAACAACGGCAGGTCTCGCAGGGGGGTCGCGGGCCACGGGCCGATCACGGCCGAGGCCACGTGTGGGGCGGCGGTGGTGGGACCGCCGCGCTCGAGGTGCTCGGTCGCGCCGTGCTGGTCGACCTCCGGCCAGGTGCGCCACGCTCCGTCCTCATCGACCTGCACGGAGGTGTCGGGCCCGGGCAGGTAGGCGAAGCCGGTCACCAACCGGAACCGGTCCGCGACCGCCACCTCGCCGACCCCACCGAGGCGGTACGAGCCCGGCGGCGCGGCGTGCACCCCGTCCGTGCCCGCGCCGGCCGGCGTTCCCCCACCGACGGCCTCCTCCTCGAGCGTCTCGGTCCGGCCCTCGGTCAGATCGAGCAGGTCCGTGGCACCGGGCGGGACACCGAGCACCCAGGTGTCGGTCACGGCCCCCGCACGTGGCACGA
Source organism: Nitriliruptoraceae bacterium (assembly GCA_007118045.1). Taxonomy (GTDB): domain Bacteria; phylum Actinomycetota; class Nitriliruptoria; order Nitriliruptorales; family Nitriliruptoraceae; genus SKTG01. The sequence continues at coordinate 4,799 of SKTG01000257.1, read as the reverse complement.
GCGTCAGAGGGACGGCGCCGTAACCGGTCCGCCGCCCCTCGAAGGCGGGGACCCAGCCGCACAGTCGGGCGGGCAGCAGCAAGGCCCCCTCGACGGTGAGGTGCTTGGACACCAACCGGCCGGGGGAGGCGTTGGATCCGTACGCCACGCTCCAGCGGACCTCGTGGAGCGCGGCCAGCACGGACGGGTCGTCGGCCACCCGACCGTGACCCACTTCCGCGGCCGTATCCGGGTCGGCGATCGGGCGTATCGGCGTCTCCGCGGGTCCGTCGACGGCGACCCGACGGACGCGCCCGTGGTGGACGAGCACAGGCCCCTCGGGCCGCGGGCCCGGGTAGGCGGCGGCATCGAAGGGCGCGACGCCAGGGCCCGTCATCCGTCCGGTAGCTCGCCGTCGTCGAGCAGTTGGCGGAACGCGACGTCGTCGGCCACGGGGACCCCGAGCGAGGCGGCCTTGTCGACCTTCGTGCCCGGGTCGGCGCCTGCGACGACCACGGAGGTCCGCCCGGAGACGCTGCCGGTGACCTTCGCGCCCCGCTCCTCGAGCGCGGCGGTCGCCTCCTCCCGCGTGAAGCCGTCGAGGGTCCCGGTCACCACGACCGTCCAGCCCTCGAGCGAGGGAAGGTCGCTGGTGGCGGTGGGGACGTCGGCCTCGGTCGTGACGCCCAGCTCGATCAGCTCCTCGACCAGTTCGCCGTTGCGGGGCGTGGCGAACCAGGCGCTGACGGCCGCCGCGATGGTCGGTCCGATGCCGTCGATCGCCTCGAGCTGCTCGGGGGTGGCTCCGCGGATCGCGTCCAGGCTCGGCAGCGCCCGCACCAGGGTCTTGGCGTAGGTGGGCCCGAGGTGGCGGATGTTCAGAGCGACCAGGACGCGGTCCAGGGGGCGCCGTCGGCCGGCGTCGATGCCGGCCAGCAGGTTGTCGACCCGCCTCTCGCCCCACTTCTCCAGCTCGAGCAGCTCGTCACGGTGCTCGTGGAGCCGGAAGACGTCGGCGAGGTCGTGGATCAGCCCGCGCTCGAGCAGCAGCTCCACGGTCTGCTCCCCGAGCCCCTCGATGTCGAGTGCCGTTCGGCTGGCGAGGTGGGTCAGGGACTCGAACAGCCGGTTGGGGCAGTCCACGTTCTCGCACACGTGGTGGGCCTCGCCCTCCGGCCTCACGAGCGGCTCGCCACAGAACGGACAGGCTCGCGGCATCGTCCACGGCTGCGTCCCTTCGGGCCGCTTGGAGAGCACCGGGCCCACGACCTCGGGGATCACGTCGCCGGCCCGTCGGACCATGACGCGGTCACCGGGCCGCACGTCCTTGGCCCGCACCTGGATCTCGTTGTGCAACGTGGCGTAGGTGATGGTGGTCCCGGCGACCAGCACGGGCTCGAGGACGGCGTAGGGCGTGGCCTTGCCGGTGCGCCCGACGTTGACCTCGATGCGCTCGAGCGTGGTCTCCTGCTCGATCGGCGGCATCTTGAACGCGATCGCCCAGCGGGGTGCCCGCGCCGTGAACCCGAGCTGCCGACGCTGTGCCAGGTCGTCGAGCTTGACCACGACCCCGTCGATCTCGTACGTCACGTCGTGACGCGCCGCGGTCCAGCGCTCCACGAAGTCCCAGACCTCGTCGACGCCCTCGACCACCGTGGTCTCCGGGTCGACCGGCAGTCCGGCGTCGGCCAGCCAGCGCAACGTCTCGCTGTGCCGCGAGAACGACACCCCCTCCTGCGCGCCGGTGCCGTGGCACCACACCGCCAGGGGACGGGTGCGCGTGATCTCCGGGTCCTTCTGCCGCAGCGCCCCGGAGGCCGCGTTGCGCGGGTTCATGAAGGCCGCCTCGCCGCGCTCGATGCGCTCGGCGTTCATCCTCTCGAACAGCTCGAGCGGGTAGTAGACCTCGCCGCGGACCTCGAGCAGCGCCGGGGGATCGTCCAGGTCCAGTCGGTAGGGCACGTCCTCGACCGTGAGGATCTGGGCGGTGACGTCCTCACCGACCACCCCGTCGCCCCGTGTGGCCCCCGTCGCCAGTACCCCGTCCCGGTACACGAGGTCGATGCCCACCCCGTCGATCTTCAGCTCGCAGACGAAGCTCGCTCGTGGCGCGTCGGCCGGATCGGCCTGCTCCTCGTCGGCCGCCCGGCCGGCCGCGGCCGCCAGGCCGCGCTGGACACGATCGGCCCAGGCGTCGAGTTCCTCGCGCGAGAACGCGTTGTCGAGGCTGAGCATCGGCTGCGGGTGCTCGACCGGGGGGAAGGCCGCGTCGCGTGGCGCGCCGACCTGCTGGGTCGGCGACGAGGCGGTCACCAGCCGGGGGTGCTCCTCCTCGATCGCCTCGAGCTCACGCAACAGCCCGTCGAACTCCGCATCCGTGATCTGTGGCGAGGAGAGCACGTAGTAGCGGTAGCGCGCGTCGCGGATGGCGCGTGCGAGCTCGTCGTGACGCGCCCGGGCCTCGCGCGGGTCGGTCGGCACGTCGGACACGGCAGCTCGCTTCGTCGGTCGGGACGGCGCGAGGCTATCCCGGTCCCGTGGCGCCAGGCCCTGCGCGAACGGCGACGGCGCCGCCCGTGGGCGACGCCGTCGTGGTGTCTCTCTTGCTCGAGGGGACTACTTCAGCCAGGGGGCCCGCTGCACGATCGGCAGCTGCTCCCAACGACGACCGAGGCCCCAGGTGTGCCCCGCGGCGCCGACCGCGAAGAGGACGAACAGGAGACCGTAGAGCAGGTGGTAGGTCATGAACGGGTTGGTCTCCGGCAGCAGGGAGCCGGCCCACATCATGACCACCATCACGGTGCCGAGCACCGCGTTGACGCGGAGGCCGATGCCGAGGATCAGCGCGAGGCCCATGCCGAGCATGCCGCCCATGTAGAGCACGTCGACGACGGTGGAGCCGGCCATGGCCTGGAACATCGGCGCGAGCGGACCGGTGACACCGAACTCGAGCCATCCGAAAGCGGGGCTGCCACCGGCGATCCAGGCGTCGGCGGGCTCGGTCGCGAAGCGCAGACCGAACGCCTTGTCCAGGAACGACCAGAGGAAGATCCAGCCGACCGCGATGCGGGTGACGGCGAGCAGGCGGTTGAAGACCTTGACCTGCCGGGTCTGCTCGAGGCTCGGGACGGACTGGCTGACGTCGACGATGCTCTGGGTCGCGCTCATGTCGTGCTCCTCGGTGTGTGTCGTTGCCTTGGGTTTGGTGTCACCGCTGTGGTGACCTCGAGGTGCATGATGGCCGGCGCGGACCCGCCCGGGCAGGGCCGTGTCGACCGTCCGGGGTCGCCGAAGGTCGTCGAAGTCCCGGGACCTTCGGCCCCACGGGGGGCCGGAGCGGCTCAGGCCAGGACCGGAAGTCCCGCGGGTCGGTCGGCGCGGACGACGCGGCCACCGCCCAGGCAGTGGTCGTCGGCGGGGTCGTAGAGCACGGCGGCCTGGCCCAGGGCCAGCCCGTGCACGGGTTCGTCTAGCTCGACCCGGGGGTGCGGCTCGGTCCCCGTCACCCGCCCCGACACGGTCGCCCCGTGGGCGCGGATCTGCACCCGCACGGGGCCCGACGGCCGCTGGCCCGTGGTCCAGGTGGGCCCGTCGAGCTCGGCCCAGCGGCACGCGAGGTGGGGGCGCGGCCCGACCCGCACCGTCCGGGTCGTGGCGTCGACGTCGGTGACGAACCGGCGCGTCACCCGCCCGTGCTCGTCGGTCTGCGGTGGGGCACCGTCCAGCCCGAGCCCGCGACGCTGACCGACCGTGAAGCGCCACACGCCGTCGTGCTCGCCCAGCACCTCGCCGTCGGCGTCGACGACCGGCCCGGGGGCCGCGGGGAGCTGCTCGGCGAGGTAGCCGGCGGTGTCCCCGTCGGGGATGAAGCACACGTCGTAGCTGTCGGGTTTGGCCGCCACCCGGAAGCCGGCGGACGCGGCACGCTCGCGGATCGCGTCCTTGGTCAGCTCACCGACCGGCAGCAGCGTGTGCGCCAGCTCGTCAGGGGTCGCCACATACAGCACGTAGGACTGGTCCTTGCGCGGATCGACCGCCCGGTGCAGCCGGGCCCCCGGTCCGGGGCTGGTGACGGGTTCGCCGTGACGCCGGAGACGGGCGTGATGGCCCGTCGCGAGCGCGTCGAAGCCGAGCTCCCGGGCACGGGCGAGCAGCGCCGAGTACTTCACGCGCTCGTTGCAGGTCACGCACGGGTTCGGGGTGATCCCGGCCGCGTAGTCGCGAGCGAACGGTTCCTGCACCTCCCGACGGAACGCCTCGGAGAGGTCCCAGACGTAGAACGGGACGTCGAGCACCTGCGCGGCACGTCGGGCGTCCTGAGCGTCGTCGAGCGTGCAGCACCCGTGCCCGGGTACCTGCTCGTCGACGGGGATCTCCGCCAGCTTGAGGTGGACGCCCGTGACGTCGTGGCCCTGCTCGACCAGCAGGGCCGCAGCCACGGCGCTGTCCACGCCGCCCGACATGGCGACCAGCACGCGAGCCATCAGCGCCCCGTCGCGGCGGCTCGGTGGCCCGGACGGACGGTCGCGTCCAGCAGCTCCTCGAACAACCCCGTGAGGCGTTCGGTCGCTTCGTCGACCTGCGCCTCCGTGGTGTCCCAGCCGAGCGAGAGCCGCAGCGGCGTGCCCGTGATCCCCGTGGCCTCGAGCACCGGCGAGGCGGTGGCGGCGCCGGCACCGCAGGCCGCTCCGGAGGAGGCGGCCACCCCGACCCGGTCGAGTCCGAGCGACAGCGCGGCCGGGTCCACGTCGGCGAGCGAGAGGTGCAGGTGGGAGGCGAGCCGCCCGGCGGGGTCGGCCGGACCGTTGCGGTGCACGCCC
>SKTG01000250.1 GCA_007118045.1 Nitriliruptoraceae bacterium | reverse complement strand
TCGACACCCGCCAACCGCACGGTAGTCGTCGCGCAGCCTCCTCAGCGTGCTCGCACCTTCCCGTGTATGTTTCGTTGGGGCAGACAACGAAACGAACGGTCGCGTCGGCAGGCCGTCGCGGGCACCGGATCGCGGGAGGACGACCACTGACTGGGGCCAGGGGCGTGAGCCACGACGCGGTTCGACGGGCGAACCTGTCGAACCTGCTTCGGATGGTGCACACCTCGGGGGTCGTGTCCCGCGCCGAGCTGACGGCCCGCACGGGGCTGAACCGGAGCACGGTCGCCGACCTGGTGCGGGAGCTCTCGCAGCGCGGTCTGGTCGCGGAGGGCTCCCCGCTTGCCACGGGCGCCCCGGGGCGCCCCTCACCTTCCGTGACGGTGCGCACCGACGGGATCTACGTGCTGGCGCTGGACGTCAAGGTGGACTCCGTCGCGGCGGCCACGGTGAGCCTGGGAGGCCACCGGCTCGCGAGCAAGCGTGTCGCCCGTCCTCGCTCGCGTCGCGACATCAGCACGGTCCTGGACGCCCTGGCGGGGCTCGGCACGGAACTGATGGAGGAGCTGCCCGACACGCAGCGCCTGGTCGGCATCGGCGTCTCGATCGTCGGTCTGGTGCCTCGTTCCGACGCGATGGTGGAGGTCACGCCCAACCTCGGGTGGAGCGACGTCCCGCTCGCGGAGGCGCTGCGAGCGCGGCTGCGACGGCGTGTCCCGATCGTCGTGTCGAACGACGGTGATGCCGGAGCCCTCGGGGAGCGGGTCCACGGTGTGGCGCGTGGCATCGACGACCTGCTCTACGTCTCGGGTGAGGTCGGGATCGGCGGCGGCATCATCGCCGGCGGGCGGGCGCTGGGAGGCGCGGTCGGTCACGCGGGGGAGATCGGTCACACGTTGGTCGATCCGCAGGGTGAACCGTGTCGCTGCGGCGCGCGCGGGTGCTGGGAGACCGTGATCGGTGAGGCCGCCCTGCTGCGCCGCGCCGGCCTGCCCGAGGACGGTGGACAGCGAGCCGTCAGCCAGCTGCGGGGCGCAGCACTGCGCGGTGACGACGCCGCCCTGGCGGCGATGGAGGCGGTCGGCCGCTGGTTGGGCCTCGGGCTGGCGGGACTGGTCAACGTGCTCAACCCCCAGCTGATCGTGCTCGGGGGGCTCCACGGGGAGTTCCATCGGTTCCTGGCCGCCAGCGCGGCCGAGGAGCTGGAGCGCAACTCCCTGGTCGCGCGTGGTTCCCCGACGGGGATCGTCCCGGCCATGTTCGGGGTCGACTCGTCGCTGATCGGAGCGGCCGAGGACGCGCTGCAACCGTTGCTGCGCGACCCGATGACTTGGCCGTCCTGGAACGCGGGGGACACCTCGCCCGACGGCTTCACGGGAGCGATCTCCGTCGAGTGAGGCAGCGGGCACCTTCGAGGCGACGCGTTTCGCGAGCCCCGGTGTCTTCCTTCGAGGACGGACTGGGCGTGCAGCGGGTGCTCGCCGCGGTCGAGAACAGCGCGGCCTCCGGCCGGTGGCAACGGGTGGGTGGATCCGGTTCCGGCGGGCGATGAGGAGCTTCGACACGCCGGTCGGATAGTTTGCTGTGGAAGGCTGCAAAACCAGAGCGTTCGACGGTTGCTCGCCGGCTCTGACCAGCCGGTGGGCCGACGGTGGGCGTCGGAGCGCAGGGCCGGGGCCTCCGGGTTGCACGTCCGGCACGAGGAGTGACCATGAACGCGGTGCAGAGCGGTGGGAACGAGGGGTTCTTCGCCGAGGTCCCGGAACCCGTCCCGTACGCGGGCAGTGGTTCCCCGGACGGCCTGGCCTACCGGGTCTACGACCCGGAGCGCCTGGTCGGGGGCGAGCGGATGGAGGACCATCTGCGGATCGCGGTGTGCTATTGGCACAGCTTCGCGTGGGCCGGCAGCGACGTGTTCGGCGCGGGGACCTTCGACCGTCCCTGGCTGGCCGCCGATCTGGACCCGATGGAGGCTGCCCACGCCAAGCAGGACGCCGCCTTCGAGTTCTTCGAGAAGCTCGGCACCCCGTTCTTCACGTTCCACGACGCGGACATGGCGCCCGCGGGGCGCGACTTCGCCGAGAGCCGGTCGAACCTCGAGCGGATGGTCGAACGCGCGGCGGCCAAGATGGCACAGACCGGTGTCCGGCTGCTATGGGGCACGGCCAACCTCTTCTCGCACCCGCGCTACGCGGCCGGAGCGGCGACCAACCCCGACCCCGAGGTGTTCGCGTACGCCGCCGCGCAGGTGTGCGCGGCCCTGGATGCCACGCACCGCCTCGGCGGGGAGAACTACGTGCTCTGGGGCGGTCGCGAGGGTTACGAGACCCTGCTCAACACCCGCATGCGCCAGGAGAAGGATCAGCTCGCCCGGTTCCTGGAGCTCGTGGTGGAGCACAAGCGCGACATCGGTTTCACGGGGCCGTTGCTGATCGAACCGAAGCCGCAGGAGCCGACCAAGCACGAGTACGACTACGACACCGCCACGGTGCACGGCTTCCTCCAGCGCTACGGGCTGCAGGACGAGTTCAAGGTCAACATCGAGGGCAACCACGCCACGCTGGCGGGGCACTCCTTCCACCACGAGGTCGCGTACGCGGTCGAGCACGGCCTGCTTGGCAGCATCGACGCGAACCGTGGTGATCCCCAGAACGGCTGGGACACCGACCAGTTCCCCACCTCGGTCGAGGAGCTCTCGCTCGTGCTCTTCGAGATCCTGCGCACGGGCGGGTTGGGGAGCGGCGGGTTCAACTTCGACACCAAGCTGCGTCGACAGAGCATGGACCGGATCGACCTCTTCCACGGCCACGTCGGCGGTGTCGACACGCTGGCGCGGGCGCTGCTGGCCGCGCAGGCACTGATCGACGACGGCGCCCTGGAGCGTGCTCGCGCGGATCGCTACGCCGGCTGGGACTCGGAGCTCGGCCGGTCGATCCACGGCGGCCAGGCGAGCCTGTCCGAACTCGCGCGTCTGGCCAGCGACGAGGCCATCGACCCCCCGCCCTCGTCGGGCCGCCAGGAGCACCTCGAGAACGAGGTGAACCGGGTGCTCTGGTTCGAGCGCTGATGCGGTCCCACAGCAGAGCGGGCGGGGTACCGTCCCGGTCCTCCCGTCCCCGGCCGAGAGGACCCGTGTGACCCAGCGGATCGCGATCCTGGGCGGTGGGCCCGCCGGCTACGAGGCCGCTCTGGTGGCCGCCGAGCTCGGCGCGGAGGTCACGGTCGTCGCGGACGAGGGGCTCGGCGGCAACTGCGTGCTCTGGGACTGCGTCCCGTCCAAGGCGTTGATCGTCGCCTCGGAGGCGATGGGGTGGATGCAGAGCGCCGGCCGGATGGGCGTCCAGATCGAGGGGCTCGGCGAGCTCGACCGCACCGTCGTCGACTTCCCGAAGGTCGGCAGGGGCGTGCTCGAGCTCGGTGCCAACCAGTCCCGCGACATCGAGCGGCGCATCTCCGACGGCGGTGTCCGGCTGTTGCGTGGCCGTGGACGCTTCGTCGCGCCGCACCGCATCGAGGTGACGACGGCCGACGGCGGGGTGGAGGAGCTCGAGGCCGACCACGCGCTGTTGGCGACGGGGTCGTACGCACGCATCCTGCCGTTCTTCGAACCCGACGGGGAACGGGTGCTCGTGGGCCAGCAGGTCTACGGCCTGCCCGAGGTCCCGGAGCATCTCATCGTGGTCGGGTCGGGGGCGACCGGTGCGGAGTTCGCGAACGCCTTCTGCCGGTTCGGCGCCGAGGTGACGCTCGTGTCCTCGCGCGATCTGATCCTGCCGACGGAGGACCCCGACGCGGCCCAGGTCATCGAGGACGTCTTCGAGCGCCGGGGCATGACCATCGCCCGCAACTCGCGGGCCGACGCGTGCGAGCGTCGCGGGGACGAGGTCGTGGTCGGCCTGCAGGGTGGCGGCGAGGTGGTCGGCAGCCACGTGCTCTTCACGGTCGGGCAGGTCCCGGCGGCCGAGGGCATCGGTCTGGAGCACGTCGGGGTCGAGCCCGACGAGCGCGGAGCGGTCCGTGTCGACAACGTGGGTCGCACCAGCGCCGGGTGGCTGTACGCCTCCGGTGACGTGACCGGCCGGATGATGCTCGCGTCCGTCGCCGCGATGCAGGGCCGTACCGCGATGTGGCACGCGCTCGGCGAGGCCGTGCAACCGATCCGCTGGGACGCCGTCGCCGCGACCGTCTTCACCGACCCCGAGGTCGCCACGGTGGGCCTGTCCCCGCAGGAAGCGGACGCCGCCGGCTTCCCCGTGGAGACCGCACGGTTGGACTTCGCGAGCAACCCCCGGGCCAAGATGATCCACGGGACGGACGGCTTCGTGAAGGTGCACGCCATGGTCGGGTCGGGCACCGTGGTCGGCGGTGTCGTGGTCTCCAACCGCGCCAGCGACCTGATCCAGCCGTTGGCACTGGCCGTGCAGAACCGGCTGTCGGTGGCGCAGTTCGCACAGACGCTGACCATCTACCCGTCCATGGCCGGCTCCGTCGCGGAGTGCGCCCGCATGCTGATGTCGCGGTTGGACCCGGGCCGCGCGATCGCGCACTGAACGACCGGTGCGACGCGCCGGCTCCGGCTCCGAAGCCGCGTTGACGACCGATCCCCAGGAGTTCCCGTGCCCGACCTCGAACTGTTCTTCGACCCCGTCTGCCCGTTCTGCTGGCAGACGTCCAAGTTCGTCCGCCAGGTCCAACGCCTCGAGGGTCTGGAGGTCGGCTACCGCTTCATCTCGCTGCGGTTCCTCAACGAGCCACTGGGCTACGAGGGCCGGCCGCGCCACTACCCCGAGGTGCACCGGCAGGGGACACGGCTGCTGCGGGTCGCCGCCGCCACGCGCGAGGAGCACGGCGACGCCGCGGTCGGGGAGCTGTACCGCCACATGGGTGAGCACCTGTGGGAGGTCGACCCGCCGGAGGGCGAGGGCTTCGAGGCCATCCTGGCCTTCCAGGCGCCCGGGCCGGACCTGGAGGCGATCCTGGAGGCCGCCGGGCTCCCGCTCGAGCTGGCCGAGGCTGCCGACCGCGAGCACCACGACGAGCTGGTCCGCGCGGAGACGCAGGAGGCCCTCGAGCGGGCCGGCGAGGACGTCGGCACGCCCGTCCTGTCGTTCAGGCCGCCGGACGGGCCGGCGTTCTTCGGACCGGTCATCTCGGAGCTGCCCTCCGACGAGGACGCCGTCGAGCTCTACCGCTCGATCGCCGCCCTGGCGCGCTGGCCCGGGTTCGCGGAACTGAAGCGTTCGCTGCGCACGTTCCCGGACGTGGAGATCATGCGCGGGCTCCGTGAGCGGACCACGACGGCCAGCTGAGGTCCGGCACGGGGCCGTCGGCTCAGGCGTCCTCGATGCGGGCCAGCACGGTCCCGCTCTCAACGACGTCCCCGGGACCGTAGGGGAGCTCGCCCACGACCCCGTCGCGGTGGGCGGCGATCGTGTTCTCCATCTTCATCGCTTCGAGCACGACCACCGTGTCCCCGGCCGCCACCGCGTCACCGGCGGCCACGGCGTACTTCACGACCGTGCCCTGCATCGGCGCGACGAGATCCTCGGTCGCGACGGTCACGGCCCGGCTGCCGCTCCCGGCCCGCCGGGTCCGCCGGGCGGTGGCGCCGCCGTTCGACGCGGCCGCGAGCTCACCGAAGACGGTCACCTCGAGACGGCGACCGGCGACCTCCACCGTCACGCGGCGGGAGGGGGCCGGCGTCTCCTCGGCGGCCTGGGCCGGCGCCTGCGGGGTCAGCTCTGACAGGTCCCACTCCCGTTCGACCGACGCCGTCGAGTGTTCGCCGGCCGCGAACTGCTCGTGGCGCATCGCCAGGCGGTGGAAGGGCACCGTGGTCGGGATCCCGTCGAGCACGAGCTCGTCGAGGGCGCGGCGCATCCGGGCCCGCGCGGCATCGCGGTCCGCGCCCCAGACGATCAGCTTCGCGATCATCGAGTCGTAGTCGCGCGGGACGGTGTAGCCCGATTCCGCGCCCGTGTCGAAGCGCACCCAGGGCCCGAGCGGTGGCGTGAGCGTGCCGATCGGGCCCGGCGTCGGCACGAAGCCCGCGGCGGGTTCCTCCGCGTTGATGCGCACCTCGATGGCGTGGCCGGACAGCTCGACGTCCTCCTGGCGGTAGCCCATGCCCTCGCCCGAGGCGATGCGCAGCTGCTCCTGGGCGAGGTCGATGCCCGTCACCAGCTCCGTGACCGGGTGCTCGACCTGGAGCCGGGTGTTCATCTCCAGGAAGTAGAAGCTCGCGTCTCCGCCGGGCTCGGCCGGCGGTTCGAGCAGGAACTCGCAGGTGCCGGCGTTGGTGTAGCCCATCTCGCGGGCGACCCGGATGGCCGCCTGTCCCATGGCGGTGCGCAGCTGCGGGTCGATCCCGGGCGCCGGCGCCTCCTCGACGAGCTTCTGGTGGCGGCGTTGCAGCGAGCAGTCGCGCTCACCCAGGTGGATCACGGTCCCGTCGAGGTCCGCCAGCACCTGGATCTCCACGTGGCGCGGTCGCTCGAGGTAGCGCTCGAGGTAGCACTCGCCCCGCCCGAACGCGGCCTCGGCCTCGCGTGCCGCGGCTTCGAGGGCGTCGCGCATCTCCGCGCTCGAGTGGACGACCTTCATGCCCCGACCGCCGCCCCCGAACATCGCCTTGACCGCGACGGGGTAACCGTGCTCCTCACCGAAGCGGATGGCCTCCTCGGCCTCGCCGGTCGGCTCCTCCGTGCCGGGGACGACGGGCACGTCCGCGGCCAGGGCGACGGCTCGAGCGGACAGCTTGTCGCCCATCCGCTCGATCGCATCGGGAGGCGGCCCCACGAAGGTGAGGCCGGCCTCGGCCACCGCGCGGGCGAACCCGGCGTTCTCCGCCAGGAACCCGTATCCGGGATGGATCGCGTCGACCCCGGCCTCCGCCGCGACCGCCAGGATCCGGTCGATGGCCAGGTAGGACTGCGCCGCGGGGGTCGGGCCGAGCAGGTGGGCCTCGTCGGCGGCCCGCACGTGCGGCGCGTCGCGGTCGATCTCGCTGTAGACGGCGACGCTGCGCACCCCGAGCTCGTGGCACGCCCGAGCGATCCGGATCGCGATCTCCCCGCGGTTGGCGATCAGCACGGCGTCGAACATCGGGCGTCCTCGTGACAGCGGTAGCGGGAGCCTAGTGAGCCCGCCACTGGGAACCGCCCCCCGCCGCCCGCAGGTGGGCCCGCCGCCGCTCCGCTACCGCGGTGGGGATGGTCGGTCGGCACCAGGCCAGGGCGTACGCTGTGCCGAACCGCTCGTGAACCCGTTCACGAGCGAGGTCGGTCGACGGTGGGTCACCCGTTCGCCGCACCGCCACCCGTGGATCCCCTTCCCTGGCTGCAAGGACGACCATGTTCCGCACCCGCAAGCGCTCCCTGACCGTTGCCGTGACCGCGGCCCTGCTTCTCGCCGCGTGCGGTGGGGCCGAGGAGGGCGGCGAAGCCACCAGCGAGGACGCGCTCACCGTCGTCGGCGAGGACGCGCTCGTGTGGGACGTCGAGGAGCTCGAGGCCGAGGCCGGCACCGTCGAGTTCGAGCTCGTCTGCGAGAACGTCAACCACAACCTCGTGATCGAGGAGCTCGACGAGGAGGTGGCCGAGTGCGCGGCCAACGAGACCGTCACCGGCTCGATCGAGCTCGAGGAGGGTGAGTACACCTACGTGTGCACGATCCCCGGGCACGAGTCGACCATGCGGGGCACGTTGACCGTCTCCTAGGTCGAGCTCGTAGGTCGAGCCGGTTGGGTGACGTGCGCCGCCGGTCGGTACCCTCCGAGCGACCTCGTCACGACGCGTCCCCGGCCCGAGAGGCCGGCCCGGCACCAGGAGGCCCACGTGCGCCGCTCGACCCTCGGCACGCTCGCCACGGCCGCGCTGTTGCTGGCGGCCTGCAGCGACGTCCCGGACGGCGCCGTCGAGGCGCAGGCGCTGGAGTGCCCGCCCGGTGAGGAGGGCTGCGACGACATCCAGCCGGTCGGCCCGGGCGGCTCGATGGAGGTCGAGATGGGCAACTTCTACTTCGAGGTGACCGAGACGGCGGCGGTCACCGGCGAGGTGGAGATCACCGGGATCAACGTCAGCGACGCGTTCCACAACCTGATCGTGCTGGGCGCCGCCGAGGGCTCGGAGATCGTGGAGGCCGACGGCGGCGAGGAGGACACCGCGACCGTCAACGTCTTCGCCGGCGAGTGGACGATCATCTGCGACGTCCCCGGTCACCGTGCGGCGGGCATGGAGAGCACCATCACGGTGTACGCCACCGAGGAGGAGCTCGAGAACGCGCAGGAGATGGGCGAGACCGACGTCGACCGTGACCAGGAGCTCGACCCCGCGGCCGGCTGAGGCCGGCCGCGCGGCCGGCTGATCAGGTGCGCCGCGCCTGGAAGGCGAGGTCGGGGGCGTCCAGTGCCACCGGCCGACCCAGCCCCTCGGCCAGCGCGGCGCGTCGCCATGCGGGCGGCTGCGAGGGGGGTGGCGGCGCACCGCTCGGGGTGAGCGCGACGACCAGCGCGGCGAGCTGCTCCGTTGACGGTCGCCCCCCTCGGGAGACGACGAGCCGGGGTACCTCGTCTCCGCCGGCCTGCCGGCCGGGTGTGGCGGCTGGGTCGTCCCGGTTCACAGCGGGATGTTCCCGTGCTTGCGCGCGGGGCGTTGCTCGCGCTTGCTCGCCGTGAAGGCCAGCGCCCGGACCAGCTCGCGTCGTGTCTCGGACGGAGCGATCACGGCGTCCACGTAGCCGCGTTCCGCCGCCTTCCAGGGGTTGGCCAGGTCGCGCTCGTAGCGCTCCTCGAACTCGGCGTGGAGCGCATCGGCGTCGTCGGCCTCCGCGAGCTCGCGACGGTGGAGGATGTTGACGGCCCCCTTGGCTCCCATGACCGCGATCTCCGCGGTCGGCCAGGCGAGGTTGACGTCGGCGCCGAGGTGCTTGGAGCCCATCACGTCGTAGGCGCCGCCGTAGGCCTTGCGGACGATCACCGTGATCTTGGGGACCGTCGCCTCCGCGTAGGCGTACAGCAGCTTGGCGCCACGCCGGATGATGCCGCCGTACTCCTGGTCGGTCCCCGGGAGGAAGCCGGGAACGTCGACGAACGTGACCACGGGCAGGTTGAACGCGTCACAGAAGCGCACGAAGCGCGCGCCCTTCTCCGAGCTGTCGATGTCGAGCACGCCCGCGAGGTGAGCGGGCTGGTTGCCGACGACCCCGACCGGTTGGCCGTCGACGCGGGCGAGACCCACCACGAGGTTGCGGGCGTAGTGCTCGTGGACCTCGAGGAACTCGCCTTCGTCGACCACGTGTCGGACGATGTCACGGACGTCGTAGGGGACGTTGGAGCTGTCGGGCACGAACGTGTCGAGCTCGTCGACCACGCGCTCTGGGTCGTCCGCGGAGGGGGTCACCGGCGGCAGCTCCAGGTTGTTCGCCGGCAGGAAGCTGAGCAGGTACTTGATGTCCTCCAGGCACGACTCCTCGTCCGGCGCCGCGAAGTGCGCGACACCGGAGGTGCCGGCGTGGCTCATCGCCCCGCCGAGCTCCTCCATGGTCACGTCCTCGCCGGTCACCGTCTTGATCACGTTCGGTCCCGTGATGAACATGTGCGAGGTGTCCTGCACCATGAACACGAAGTCCGTGATCGCGGGGGAGTAGACGGCGCCGCCCGCGCACGGGCCCATGATCGCGCTGATCTGGGGGATCACCCCGGAACTGCGCACGTTGCGCAGGAAGATGTCGCCGTAGCCCCCGAGGCTGACGACGCCCTCCTGGATGCGGGCACCCCCGGAGTCGTTGAGCCCGATCACCGGGACGCCCATGCGTTCGGCGAGATCCATGATCTTGACGACCTTGG
>SKTG01000341.1 GCA_007118045.1 Nitriliruptoraceae bacterium | reverse complement strand
GTTGTCCTTCCATGAGCATGGCCCAGTCTTCAATAGCGAGGTGTCGACTCTGGCTGATCTCCCCACCGAGTGCGAGGCTGAGAATGAGCTCTGATTCGGTCACGTACTCGGCCACGAAATAATCGACGTACGGCAGCTGATTGCCCTCTTCGTCGACCTTCCAGTAATACGGATTACGCTCCCACCGGTATTCGCTGTCCGACGGGTCGGTCACCGGCCGGAAAGCGAAATGGTAAGGACGATCAGGATTCGTGACAATCTGGTACTCTGCGTCCATCAGACTCTGCCAGTCGTCATAGCCCCGTTCTTCAAGGGTCTGCTCGAGCTCGGCTTCCGACACATAGTTCGGGTGGAACTGATCGAGATAGTGCTTCGGAGCAACGAAATCCGCTCGACCCTCGAGCCCTACAGCATCGAGAAAGAGTGGATTCGGACCCGGGAAGTCAATCCTCCAGGTGTACTCGTCAATCACAGTTATTTCGGGCTTCTCTCCGCCCACGAGATACTCGTCGCGATGGGGATGGTACAGCGTTTCATCAAGTTTCAACTCCCACCAGAAAGCCGCATCCGCGGAGGTCATCAGCTCTCCGTCGGACCAACGAAGTCCTTCGCGCATGTGGAAGATAAACGCATCGCCGTCTCCGATCACCTCGAAATCCTTGAAGAGGTTCGGCTGAGCTACGCCATTCAAGTCCAGATACACGGGAGTTTCGCGCAGGTGGTGCCGCAAACCCCAATGATCCGCAGGCCCGGTCCACGCACGCCGGAACGATCCACCGTACTGCCCGATTTCCTCCGGGGCGCGCATGACGGCGGGCTGATCGGGCATACGCTCTTCCACCGGCGGTAGTTCACCGGCCTCCACCATCTCGGCCAGGCCAGGAGCCTCGTTGAATCGATCGATGCTTCGCCCGGTGTCTGCTTCGTACTCACTGATCGTAGTCCACTGAACATTTTCGTCCATGAACACTACTTCGGCGATTTCGGGTTCGGGCTCGGGTTCCTCAGCAGCACCTGCGGCATACAGTAAGGAACCTACGGCAAACATGGACAACATAAGAAATAGTGTGCGTCTCACGTAGCGCCTCCTTAAATCTGAATCGTATTATGATCGTTAATCTACCGTGCCGGCACACTGCGTGCCGGACACGATACCTCGGAAGATGCGCGCATCCCTCCTTTCCTTCGGGCCTACAACCGGACACTCGACCCGGTCTCGCCTTCATAAGCCAAAATAGCATTGCCCGATCGATCGTGCCTCGCATATGTTGACGCAAGGTTGGCAAAAGTTGCTGTATAGGGAGCACGGTGTTCCGGCTGCCGTCACTTCGGGTTCTATAGAGCCGGCCGGATGGCGTCGTACACAGTATTTCCTGTTGAGCGATCGGGAGGTGGCCGGAAGAATACATGCCTCGCACCACGGCTGTCCGGCTATAACTCTATAAGTGGCAATTGTTTATCAGAACCGACCTCGGGAAAAGTGTAATCCGAGTTCATAAGTACTTGTGTGATAGGCACTTGCTCGAAGGCGGTGACGCTCAGAATCTGTAGAATTGTGTAGAGACTCGCCTGCAAACGTAGCTCTTTCTTGATGATCGCCACCAGGACGTACACGGAGATAGCGATCCATATCTGCGTCTTCACCGCGTTCTCCGAGGTGCCGTAGAACGCCTTGATGCGCAGGTGCTGCTTAATCCAGCGGAAGAACAGCTCAACTTGCCAGCGGCACTTGTAAAGCTGAGCGATAGTGAGGGCCGGCACGGTGAAGTTGTTCGACAGAAACGTAAGTGTTCGCTCTGTCTGGTCGTCGCGGTATCTGGTGCGTCGCAGCTTGTCGGGATAATCCTTGGCTGCGTAGAAACCGGTGAGCACGACGGTTTGATCGAAGAGGAGACCGAGCGACTTGTCGACCTGCCCGGAGTACAACCGGCGACACTGAAGATTCGCCTTTGCTCGGGTGACGAAAAACGCAGCATGCTCGGTGAACCGGTAGAGGCGAGCGAAGTCAACGTAGCCTCTGTCCATCACGTAGAAGGAGCCGGGTTCGGGGATCAGGTCGTCGAGGATATTCACGTCGTGGACCTTCCCGTCGGTTATCTTTATGTATGACGGTATGTTACCGCTGAGGTCCAGCAGCGTGTGCAGCTTCACCGCGCCTTTACGCTTTCGGAACCGAGCCCACGGAAACAGTGACAGGCATAAGTCGATGGTGGTCGAGTCCAGCGCATAGACGGTCTCATCGAGCTCGACGCCAAAGTCCTCACCACGGTAGAGTTCGCGGGCGGTGTGGATGAGCACTTGGGCAAAGTCGGCGTAGATTCGCCAGTCTCGTCTTTCGTTTGCGTCGGCCAGGGTGCTGCGGGTGATGTTGCCGCGAAAGCCCATGTGGTAGAGCTTGTTCGACATCGAGTTGAGGCACGACTCGATATCGCGCAGGCTCTCGCGGTAGGTCAGCTGTGCGAAGGCCATGCACAGGAACTGACTCAGGCACGAGAAGCTGCGAACACGATGGTTTCCGCGATAGCGCGC
>SKTG01000442.1 GCA_007118045.1 Nitriliruptoraceae bacterium | reverse complement strand
TCGGAACGGGACGAAGGAAAGATGCGACTCGTAAGGACAAGCCGCCCATCGTCGGCGAAAAGCTCGATCGAGGATCGGTCGACGAGAATCCGCAACGAGACCCGGCCGCCCTGCAGTTCCAGTGGGGCAGTCTGAATTCGACCGGGAAATTCCGGGTGGAAGTCCGAACGCCCTGATCGGCTCCGATCCAGGCGTAGCACACCGCCGGCGACGTCGTACTCCACGATCGTCTCCTCCTCATCTCCCGATCTGACACGCATGCCGACTACTTCGGCGTCTCCGACCTCCAGCTCAGCATTCAGCTCGAATTCTGCTCCTCGGAGTTGCTCGTGACGAATGCCGTCGCCGGACACGGGAACATCCTGGAAGGTGACCCGATCGGCGCGAATATTCCGAAGCTCGGGCACCGGGCGCTGGATGAGACGTGGACCATCGGAGGTCTCAACAAGCCCGACCTCCCGCGGTACGGTCATCGCTCCCCGCCATGGATCGGTCGGGATATTTCGCGCGTAGTTCCAATTATTCATCCAGGCAAGCCAGATGCGGCGGTCGCCGGGGACGCCGTCGTACGACTGGACAGCGTAGAAGTCGGCCCCATAATCCACCCAGAGCGTTTCACCCTCCGTATCCGGGTGCTTCTCGAATGACGATCCGTCGAATGACCCGACGAAATACTGAGCACCGGAGCCGCCTGCAACCGCCCCGGAGTTGATGTCCACTTGAAGTACCCAATGATGCTCACCGTCGCGGTTTTCCACCGGCAACCTGAACAGATCCGGGCATTCCCAGTGACCGCCGGTGGCGCCCGCGGGTCCGAACTCGCTTTCGAACTCCCAGTTAATGAGATCGGCAGAGCTGTAGAAACGGATCTTGTGATACGTCGGTAACGCAACGGCCATAATCCACCGGTCGCTCTCCTCGTGCCGGAACACCTTCGGATCCCGGAAGTTCGACTTGAACTCGTCAATCACCGGATTATTGTCGTAGTGGCTCCAGCTTCTTCCGTTATCGAGGCTGTACGCGATGCGCTGATCCTGCAGGTTCCGGTATCGGTGGTGTCCGGTGTAAATCGCCACCAGCGGAGGGTTCTCCGAACTGCCGAGCCCGCTTGTGTTTTCCGCGTCGAACACGGCGCTACCCGAATAGATGTGCAGATCCTCCTTTGCTTCCAACGCTACCGGCAATTGCTCCCAATGGACCAGGTCCTCGCTCACCGCATGACCCCAGCTGAGGTTTCCCCAGTCATCGCCCGAAGGGTTGTGCTGATAGAAGAGGTGGTATTCACCGTCGTGGTACACGAGTCCGTTGGGATCGTTCATCCAGTTCTGCGATGGGGTGAAATGGTATTGCGGACGATACGGCTGATCGTAGGCTGCTTCGTCGTCTTCTGCGGCCCTACACGAGAGCATCAGGTAAGCAACGACGCAGACGAACGCAACGACGAAAACAAAGCGTCTTGGGACAATCAGAGTTGCTGCCAGAGTGGCGGAAGTCGCTGGACTCGGACGTAGGCACGTTTCCATGCCGCTTCTCATGACCCCTCCTCCCCCGGTGGCGATATCTCGCCTCCGGCGAGCGATCGGCACCCTCACTGGTGTTCAGGCGGCACGACGCGACACGCGTGACCTTTGTGGCGCTCGTGCCGTTCCAAGTATTTCTGCAAAATACTAATAACGTTTGCAGGTTCTCACACACATTTCAGAGTGTCAAGTTCGATGGAGTGAGAGGCGCTGCCCGGACGGATCGCCACCTGCAATGCAACCGTGTCGTGGCGGTTCCGGGATAGACCGGTTGAAGGACACAAAGCGAAGCGCGTTGCGGCTTCGGCTCGAGTATCTACGAGTGCGCGTTTTCGCGAGCGCAGTCTCACCTTTAATGAGAAAACGTGTGTCCGGTTGGACGTGCTTACCGGTCACACCGTCAATTACCGCGACTACCATCGTGTTGCGCTCATCAACATCACCCTGACCGTTTATAGTGCATTCGTTGCGGTGGATGTCCGCGTCGGCTGTGGCCAGCTCGGCCGACACGGTGGAGGTGCCCATGTGGGCGGGCTCCGCGGTGAGTCGTACGCCCCTGCCCTCTCGTTCGCCGCTTCGCTATAGTGCGACTATTTTAAGCTCGAGAACGGAGAGGCGAAATATAGTCGATGATTCCGACAACATCCGCCATAACCTCCTCCCCGCCACGTGACCATACCGGTGATCCGGGCGGTCATGCGGGTATGTCGTAGTCCTGAAGGCGACGCACCGCGATGCGGTGCGTCGCGGCGAGCTGTCCGGCTCCTCCATCGATTACGTGCGAGGTATATGAGTCACTCGTCCTCTGCACGGAACAATTCCAGCGCGTCACCCGGCCCCAGGACGTGCAGCCGCTCGAACACGGCGAAATCGTCGGTGTTGAGGGTAATGAGCGTGCCTGCACGATGCACAAGAGCAAGCGCGGCTATGTTCGCGTCATGAATCCGTTTGCCGGTTAACGCGTGGTCGGATACCAGGCGTTCCAGCGTGTTCAGTACGGGCTCGCCCTCT
>SKTG01000451.1 GCA_007118045.1 Nitriliruptoraceae bacterium | reverse complement strand
GTGAACGAGGGGTCGTCACCGAACGGCCAGTCGAGCTCGGCCGAGAGCGACAGGTCGCCGCGGACCTCGAGCAGGTCGGCCGGTTCCCGGCCGAGACCGCCGTCGAGCAGGCTGGCGACCTCGCCGCTGGTGAGGCGACCGGCGGTGCCGAGCTCGGAGAGCTTCAGGGCAACGCGCGGGTCCGTGCCGGCCTCGCCGGAGAGGTAGACGGTGACCGGCCCGGCGGTGACGTCACCTCGGAGATCGGCCCCTGCGTCGGCGGCGAGCACCGGGTCACGGTCGGAGTCGACGTCGAGGTAGAGACGCTCGGCGAGGTCGTCCCCGGCGGTGATGACGATCCCGACCTTGGGCTCGTAGGCGATCTGGGCGCCGGCCCGCAGCCGTGCGCCCCCGTCGGCCGGCTGGAGCGCCAGCAGGTCCTGCCCCCCGACGAAGGACGGTAGGTCCAGCGACAGGGGGTAGCTGCGGTCGGATCCGGCGTGCAGCGGCACGGCCACGGTCAGGGCCACGTCGTCGCCGACCGCCTCCACGTCGATGGCGACATCGTGGGCCTCGGTGTCGATCCCGGCCGCTGCCAGGCCGGTCTCCAGTCCGTGGGCGAGCACGGTGAGGCTCTGGGGATCGCGAGCGGCGACCGCGTCGGCGATCACGCCGACCGAGCGGTTGAGCTCGACCATCTCCTGCAGCGACGCGCCGAGCAGTGGCACCTCGAGCCGCAGCACCTCGTGGGAGGCCAGACCGGCGAGCTGGTCGAGCATCCGGGTGACCATCGCGATGGCGTCGTCCGCGGACAACCCGGCCAGGGCGGTCCAGTCACCGAGCGTGTAGCACACGCCATCGGGGGTGCCGTCACAGTCGCCCTCGGTCACGGACCAGGGATGGTCGCCGGCGGCCAGGAGCACGTCGGACAGGTCGACGGCCAACCGCAGTCGGGCCGCCTCCGCGCCCGCCAGGACCACCTCGTTGGTCAGTGCGACGTCGAGCTCGACCGGACCGGACACCGCGACGTCGACCAGATCGTCGGCGTCGCCGGCGTCGGCCGACGCGGCCAACGTGGCCAGACGGTTGGACGGCTCGGTCAGCTTCAGGGCCACCGACGCATCGGTGCTGGCGATCCCGGCCGCGGTCAGGTCGAGGAAGCCGAGACGTGCGTCAGCGACCAGGTCCCGTCCGTCCACGGCGACCTGCGCGGCTGCCAGGGGTCGGCCGTCGATCGGCTCGATCGCCACGCGGAAGGCCAGCGGTACCCGGTCGTCCAACGGCGGGCGGTAGGTGAAGCTCGCTCCCGGATAGACCCCGTCCGTGTCACCGGCCAGGATCGCGGTCCGCACGGCGGCGGCGCAGTCCGCGATGCTCAGGCCACCGTTGAGCTCCCGGAAAGCGCTGAGCGGCACCTCCCACGCCAGCGCTGCGGCCGTGCAGACGTCCTCGGCAGTGACCTGGTGCGGGGTCGCATCCTCGTCGGCGATCTCCACCTCGGCGTAGCCGCCATCGGCGTCGAAGGCCAGCGCGTCGCAGTCGGCCAGGGCGCCCTCCTCGCCGGCGAGGATGTCGTTGAGGCTCTGGAAGCGGGTGGGGGAGGTCCCGAGCAGCGACGACAGCGTGCGGCAGATGTCACCGACCTCGAGCGCGTACTCCTCGGGCACCTCGGGCTGCGGGTAGTCGTCCACGTCGATGCCGAGATCGGCCCTGATGTCCCCGTCGGGTCGCAGGTCCAGCACCATCCGGAAGGCGAGCTCCGCGCTGGCGGTGCCCTCCCAGGTGCCGGCCCGCAGGCTCACGTCGAAGCCGTCGAGGTCCTCGGTCAGGTCGAGGCCCAGCTGCGGGCCCCCGTCGCCGACGGGCAGCTGTCCCGGCGCGGCACAGCTGCCTTCGCCGCCGAACAGCACGTCACAGACGTCGAAGCTCAGGTCGTAGGTGATCCGGTCGGTGTCGATCTCGATGCCCTCGAGTACGTGACCCCAGGCGTTGTCGGGGTCCGCGTCGCACGGCAGCAGGTCACGCTCGCACAGCAGGCCGAACAGCTCCTGGGCGGACGGGTCGGCGGCCTCGCCCGGGCCGGCGCTCGCCTCCACGGCCGTGACCAGCTCGACCACCTCGTCACCGACCTGCTGGGAGAGGTCGAGCACGTCACCGAGCGAGAGCCCGATGGCTGGCAGGGTCGCGTCGAGCTCGTCGAGCTGGCTGGTGCTCTCCAGCCAGGAACTGGCCCACTCCAGACCCAGCACGACCGCGCGGGCGTCGAGGTTGGCGAAGTTGTCGAGCCCGGCGTCGAGGAACGCCTGGACGTGTTCCTCCACCTCGATCGGCGCCACGTCGTCGGGGTCCGGGACGTTCAGGTCGAGGCTGTCCATCAGCCAGGTCACGGTGGGCGCCGGGTCGAACGTGACGTCTTCCGTGCCGCCGCCGACCGCGCCATCGAAGCTCACCTCGGGCAGCGTCATCGTCAACCTGCCATCGAAGCCGATGTCGAGGTCGTCGCGTTCGACCATGACTCCGCAGTCCGTGCAGGTCGTGGCGAACGAGCCGACCAGTGGGTCCGCGGCGTCGCTGTCGAACGACAGGCCGGGAACGTCCACCGACACCATCCCGATGCGTGCCTGGTCGATGGCTACGTCGAGGTCCTGCGGGAGGACGTCGAGCTGCAGGCTGGACACGCTCGGAACGGAGTGGAGGTCCAGGTCGAGCTCGAGCACCCCGTCCAGTGCGATGTCGAAGGTGGTCAGCGCGTCGAGCCGGAACGGCACGCGTGAGGTCTCGGGTGTCAGCGTGGCCTGCTCGGCGGTCAGATCCGCGGCGGCCACGTCGGTGCCATCGAACGACAGGCGGAGCAGGTCCGCATCGAAGGTGGCGGTGGCGATCCCGTCGACGTCCTCGAGCGCCGCCACCAGCTCCGCCTGGTCCTCGACCGCGTCGAAGGCGACGTCCGTGAGTCCGGGGAGCAGGTCGATGAGGCCGATGGTCCCCGTCTCGATCGCCTGCTCGGCGGTCAGCGCCGTCGGCCCGTTGGCCAGCTGGTTCGCGCTCGCTTCCATCTCCTGCGTGGTGGCACTCGCGCTGGTGGCCGGGCCCTCGTTGCGGAACCAGGCACCGACCAGCGGCAACGAACCGAGCTGTGCAAGGTCGAACTCGAGGTCGGCGAGGCCGCTCGCCTGGTCCGCGGCATCGTCTCCGCGCAGGGTGATCGAGGCGATCAGGTCGCCGTCGGGAGGGTCGCCGTCCGAGTCCATCACGGCATCGCCGGCGATGCGGATCTCGCTGCCGTTGGGCGTGACGGGGTCGTCGAAGGTGAGCGTGTAGACCTCGCCGTCAGCGTCCGTGGTGACCGATCCGACGGCGTTGTCCGGATCGACGTCGTCGAGGACGAAGGCCTCGGCGTCCAGCGGCCCCGGGGTCGCGTCCGCGTCCTCCGGGTCGAACGGGGCGAACGCACCACGGCTGAAGGTGAGCTCCGCCTCGCCGTAGCCCTCGGCCGCCTCGAGCGACTCGATCTCGAGCGGGTCCGTAACCGCGAACGCGCCGACCACGGCCAACGTGCCGGTGGTCGCCACGGCCGCCGCGACGTACCAGGTCCGATGATGCCCCACGATGACCCCCGTTCGCTCCGGACCTCCCGCCTCGCGAACACAGGCGGGTCGGGCATGCGACGAGACCGGTCGCCCCGGACCGAGAGGATCGTGGGAACGTGGCCGAGCCCGCTTGCGGTCGATGACCGACAAGCTCCTGCTGAGCCGGTCACGACGCGGTTGACACTAGGTCTTTATGCCTGGTTCGCCCGTCGTGGTCAGTTGTTCATCGCCTCGCGCGCAGCATGCACGGTGGCCGCACGACCACTCCGAGTGAACCGACGCGGCCACCTTCCTCGCTCGGTCCAGGCTCACCCCTGGACCGACTCGCTCGATGCGGCGTCGCCGCTCGTCGTTCCGCACGCCACTCGGCCGTCGGCGCAGCCGGCTACCAGCACGACGATCGCTCTCCCGCCGCTGCCCATGCCCCGCACGATCAGCCCTACACCTGGGCGGTCCAGGTGTCGATGGGGAGTCATGCAGCTCCCGACGACGGTGCGCTCGTGGCAGGCCTGGCCCGCGAGCCTGCAGGTGCTGTTGTTCGCCCTGCTCGTCTACCTCTTCGGGTCGCTCGCGATCATGGTCCGCCCCTCCGTGGGAGGAGCGGCGCTGTGGTGGCCCGGGGCCGGGATAGCCGTCCTGGGGTTGCTCCTCGTCGAGCGGCGTCAGCGGCCGGCTCTGCTCCTGGCGGTCACGGCCGCGAGCGTGCTCAGCAGCCTGGTGGGTGGCCGCGGCGCTTCGATCGCCGTCCTGTTCGCCCTCATCAACGCGCTGGAGGCGGTCCTCGTCCACGCGATCCTGGCCCGCCGTAGACCGGATCCGCGGGCGCTCGAGGACCTTCACGACCTGAGACGACTGCTCGCGGCGGTGCTGATCGGTGCCGCCACGGCGGGCCTGGCGGTCGGGGTCGTCGCGACGTCGTTGCTCGATGCCACCTTCCTCACCGCGGCGGCCAGCGCCACGGCGTCGCACGCCGGCGCGGTCCTCATGCTCGTGATCGTCGGGCTGCAGGCCCCGACCCCCCGCGTCGAGGCGTCGGACCTCGAGCAGGGCATGCAGTGGGTCGCGGTCGCCGTCGCCACGGTGCTCGTCTTCTCCCCGCGACAGGCCCTGCCGCTCGCCTTCCTGCTCCCGGTCAGCATCCTGTGGGGAGCGCTCCGCTCCAGCATCCGCGCAGCCTCGCTCCAGCTCCTGACCGTCAGCATCCTCGCCTCGGTGTTCACCGCCCAGGGTCGAGGTCCCTTCGCCACCGCCACGGACCTGACAGGACGGTCCACCCACCTCTCGATCATCCTGGTGCAGATGCTCGTGCTCAGTTCCGCGGCGGTGCTCCTGACCGTCGTGGTCACGGTGGCCCAGCGGCGCGCGGCGCTCCTCGACGTGACCCGCAGCGAGGAGCTCTTCCGCGTCGGCTTCACGAGCTCGCTGCTCGGGTTGCTGCTGCTCCGCCCGGAAGCCGAGGGCCTGCGGATCGTCGAGCTCAACGGGGTCGCGGCCAGGCTGCTCGGCACGTCATCGGACCGGCTCGCCGGCAGCCTCTGGGGTGCACCCCTGGCCCCTGCGGACCTCGACCTCGTCGACGAAGCGGTGGCCGCGATGGCCCAGGGAGACTCGACCGGATGGCACGCCGAGCTCCCGATCGAGGTGCATGGCCAGGTCCGTTGGTGCGAGGTGGCGATCTCGCCAGCGGTCGAGGCCGCTGCGGCGGGCAACCTCGTCACCGTCCAGATGGTGGACGTCACCAGCCGACGGGAAGCC
Source organism: Nitriliruptoraceae bacterium (assembly GCA_007118045.1). Lineage (GTDB taxonomy): Bacteria > Actinomycetota > Nitriliruptoria > Nitriliruptorales > Nitriliruptoraceae > SKTG01. The sequence continues at coordinate 4,530 of SKTG01000451.1, read as the reverse complement.
GAGGAACGTCTGGCCCAGCTCGCACTTCGCGACGGGTTGACGGGTCTCGCCAACCGTGTCCTCCTCGAGGACCGTCTCGAACAGGCGCTCGCCGACTGCCGGCGGATGGGCCTGCTCATCGGTATCGCGTTCCTGGACCTCGATGGCTTCAAGCTCATCAACGACGTGCATGGTCACGCCGTGGGCGACCGCTTCCTCGTCGCCCTGGGCGAACGGCTCTCCGCCGTGGTCCGGCGCACCGACACCGTCGCCCGGATCGGCGGCGACGAGTTCGTGGTCGTGTGCCCCGGTTTGACGGGCCCCGAGGAGCTCGACGACGTGGTCGCACGGATCCGGGAAGCGGTGCGCGCGCCGGTGACGGTCCAGGGGATGGCCATCCATGGCGACCTCAGCATCGGGACCACCCTGGGAAGGGGAGACAGCGAGCCACGCGAGCTCCTGCGGCGAGCCGATGCCGCCATGTACGCGCAGAAGAGAGCTGGCGGCGGTCGGACCCACGAAGCGCCCGCCGCGACCGATGCGGCTACCCCAACCCGGGCGGTAAGCCACTGACGCGACCGTCGTACCAGCCCGTGTGGGCACACACGGAGGGACTCCGGGGCGCCCCTCTCACGCCTGATCGCGCCAGTCGTCCCAGCTGATGTCACGGCCGACGATGCGCGGTCGTTCGAGCGGCCAGTCCGTGGCGAGCCACGTCGACACCGCCCCGTGGAGACAGCGGTCGAGCTCCCCGCCGACCTCGTCGTCGACCACCCACCAGAGCACCTCGGCGTCGTACCCGTCTTCCTCCGGCGGATCGATGTAGACGCACCCGCGCAGGCAGGTCTCGTCGGGGTCCAGGATGGCGAAGTTGAAGGACTCGTTGCGCGTCATCTCGTCGGCGTGACGCGCGAGGTCCTCGCGATCCTGCTCCCGGGTCATGTCGGCGGGTGGCCACCCCCAGCTCGCCCCGAACAGCCGCCACAGGCGGGGTTGTGAGCGCATGACCGCGGGGTAGTCGAGGTCGAGGTCGTCCGCACCGATGCGGCGTAGGTGGTGCCCCGTGGGCAGCTCCAGCCGCATCGGGGTCGCGAGGTCGGGGTCGAGGAAGCTCGTCATGGCTGTTTCCTCCGGCGAGGCTGGCCCGCGGTCCGACCCGACGAGCTGCGCGTCGTCGCGGCGACGACGAACCAGCACGCTGCGGCGACGAGGGCTGCGCGCCCCAGGTGACGCCGAGGCTGGAGGTTGCCGCCGGCCAAGCGACGCTGGGTGCTCGACGGCGGCGACGGTTCGGGACCGGGCCGCTCGGCCGGGGATGGCGGGCTCGACGGTGCCAGCGACGTGGACACGTTCGAGTCCCTCCTGGTCGGGGCCGACGTGGGGAGGCTCTCCGCGCGAGCTTGGGCCGAGGTTGTGTTCGGCTTGACACCTCGGAGGAGCCTGGCCCACGCACGAGCACCCCGCGGGTCGACCACGCACGAGACCGTCGTCGGCGGAGGGTCCATGGGGGAGTGGGTCGGTGACCGTCACCGGTACCCTGCCCGATGTCCGTGCGGCGACGAGGAGGGTGAGGTGGCGTCCTACCGCCTGCACCGCGATGAGACGATCACCTGCGAGTTGCGGCGGATCGCTTCCGAGCAGACCGACAAGGCGTTGGCCGAGCTCGAGGAGGAGAGCCCCCACGAGGCGATCCACCAGGTCCGTCGGCGTGGCAAGAAGATCCGCGCGCTGCTGCGGCTGGTCCGCATGTCCAACGAGTCGCTGTACGAGCACGAGAACGTGGCGTACCGGGATGCGACACGCCGGGTTTCGGACCTGCGTGACAGGACGGGCTTGATCGAGGCGTTCGAGCTGATGGCCGAGCACGTCCCCGAGCTCGTCGGCACGGACCGGTTCGCATCGGTGCGCGAGGAGCTGCTCCGTCAGCGTGACGAGTCCGCCGCACGCCAACTCGACGAGGCGATGGCCGGTCTGCGCTCCGACCTCGAGGCGATACGTGAACGGATCGACGACTGGAGCCTGTCAGACGAGGGTTTCGACGCGTTGGCCGGTGGGTTGGCCAAGACCTACGGTCGTGCCCGAGGCCGGATGGCCGACGCCTACCAGCAGCGGACCACGGCGGCGTTCCACGAGTGGCGCAAGCGGGTGAAGTACCACCGCTACCACGTGCAGCTGCTTCAGGACTGCTGGACGCCGGTCCTCAAGGCTCGCCGGCACGAGCTGCACCACCTCAGCGATCGGCTCGGTGACGACCACGACCTGGGTGTGCTCCGGGTGCACCTACACGCCGAGCCCGACCGCTTCGGTGACGCCAGGCTGGTCGGGGAGTTCACGGCGCTGCTGGACCGTCGGCGGGCACAGCTGCAGCACGACGCGTGGGGACTCGGCGCGCGGCTGTTCGTCGAACCGGCCGACGACTTCGTGGGGCGCGTCCGCCGCTACTGGGACATCTGGACCGAGGAACACGACCTCGATGAGCTGCTGCCCGACGAGGCCATCGAGCGGTACACGCCGTCCCCGACGTCCTGAGCCTGGGTAACGCCGCGGACCGTGAACCGACCCCGGACCCGGCCGCGGTGGAGCGGGCGATGGCGCACGCCAACGATCAGACCACCTGGCGGTCGTGGGGGAGTGGCGTCCTTCCACGGCACCGACATGACTTTCGGCACAGGTGCCGTTGGGCGCGCGTCCGTAGCGTGCCTCGACAGGACGGGCCGGTCGCGTCGGTGAGGAGCTGCGGTGTCGGTGCTGGAGGCCAAGCAAGCACGTCGGACCTACGGCCGGCGGGTCGCCTTGCACGGGTTCGATCTGTGTATCGAACGAGGTGAAGTGGTAGCGCTCCTCGGGCCGAACGGGGCGGGGAAGTCGACCGTGTTCGACCTGCTACTCGGGCTCATCGCTCCGTCGGAGGGTCGGATCACCGTGTTCGGTGAGCGACCACACGCCGGGATGCGGACCCGGGTCGGCGCGATGCTGCAGGACGCTGGGCTGCCCGAGCAGTATCGGGTTGGCGAGTTGGTGAGGCTGGTCGCGCGCAGCTACCCGAAGGCTCACCCCGTCGATGAGACCTTGGACCGTGTCGGTCTCGCCCCCCGTCGCCGCCAGTCGGTCGCGACGCTCTCGGGGGGCGAGCGGCAGCGGCTGCTGCTGGCGCTCGCGACGGTCGGAGGCCCGGAGCTCTTGCTCCTGGACGAGCCGACCTCAGCGATGGACGTCGAAAGCCGTCGGAGCTTCTGGGAGCAGACGCTCTCCGCGGTGGAACGGGGAGCGACACTGCTGTTCGCCACGCACGATCTCGCGGAGGCGGACGCCGTCGCGGACCGTGTCGTGCTGCTCCACGAGGGCCGGATGATCGCTGACGCGACCCCGGCGAAGCTCAAACAGCTCGTGCCCAGCTGTCTGGTCACGGTGGCCACCGACGCACCGCGAGCCACGATCGGGTCGTGGTCTGGGGTGAAGCGTGTCCAGCCAGCCGCACCCGGCAAGGGGGTCACCCCGGAGGGGCTCGCGCTCGTGACCGTGTCGGCCGCCGACGCAGGGCAGGTCGTCGTGCCCCTGGTCAAGGCCGGCTACCAGGTCGAGCAGCTCACCATCGTCGACGCGGACCTTGAGGCCGCGTTCATGCACCTCACCCGCGGCGGATCCACCGATCGGCTTCCGATCCCCGTGCCCGCGCAGCCAGGAGTGCTCCGATGACCCTTCCGACCGAGGCGTCGCCGGCCGGCAGCGTGGGGCGGCGGCCCACCCCTTCGGCTCGAAGCCGCCGCTCTGGTCGCCTGGGCCTGCTGGGGCTGCTGGGGCTGCACACGCTCTCCGAGCTGCGCGCCAGCGCCCGCACGGTCGAGTACGTCATCGTCGCGGTCACGCTCCCGGCCCTGCTCTTCGCGATGTTCGGGCTTCCCAGCGCGGACGAGACCAACGTCCTGGGCGACGGCACGCATGTCGGCACGATGATGATGGTGTCGATGTGCTGCTACGGCATCGTGTCGCTGGCGATCTTCACGTTCGGTGAACAGGTCGCGAAGGATCGAGCCAGTGGGTGGGTCCGCACGATGCGAGCCACGCCACTACCGGGCTGGAGCCACCTGACCACGAAGCTGGAGCTCGGGCTGATCGCTGCGGTCCTGGTCATCGCCTCGACGGGCGGGCTCGCCGTAGCCCTCGGCAACGTACGGCTGGACCTCGCGCAATGGGTTGGGTTGGTGGCCGTCCTGCTCGCCGGGCTGGTGGCGTTCGCGCCGTTCGGGTTCGCCATCGCCTTCGCGGTCCGACCCCGCGCAGCGTCGGCGATCGTGAACCTGATCTTCCTGCCGCTGGCGTTCCTGTCCGGGTTCTTCGTCCCGCTCGCCGAGCTGCCGGCGGTGCTCGGCGACGTCGCCGTGTGGCTGCCGACCTATCACTTCGGGCAGCTGGCCTGGAGCCAGGTCGCCTCCGCTTCGGGTGTCGAAGCCTGGGTCGCGTCGGCGCCGCAGGCGGTGTGGGTGCACGTGACCTGGGTGCTGGGCGCAACGGTGGTGTTCAGCGTGCTCGCGGTACTCGCCGCGCGCCGAG
>SKTG01000057.1 GCA_007118045.1 Nitriliruptoraceae bacterium | reverse complement strand
CGGTACTCTCCACCCGAGCAATACCCGGGCAGCATCTGCCACCCGTACCAGCGGTCGCGTTCGAGCGTTAGGCGGCGGGTCACGGGTACATACCGTCCGAAGCCATCAACGGCAAGGTGGCGCGTTCCAGCAACCGGCCCAGATCAAGGTTTTTGCTGGTCTCGGCCCAGTCTGGCTCGTGAGTGAAAGGTTGCCGCACGTAGAAGGGCCCCTCATGTTTTTCGCCATCGACTAGCACGATGGCGAGGATGAATTTATCCACTTGGTTTAGCCCCTGGACGATCTCGTTGCGGGTCACGGTGACGGTGTCCTGCCCCTTGGCCCGGCCCTTCACCTCAATGTGGCGGGCGTCCGGAATGACTCCGTCCGCAGTCATGGGCGGCTGCGAAGTGATGTCCCACCCACACTTGTCGGCCGACACATCGCGCACCGTGTTCCCGAGGCTACGCTCCAGGTTCATCACGGCTTCCATGGCCACCCGCTCCACGCGCGCTCGTGCCGCCGCATCGATGGCGGGCGAGGGTTGCCCCGTGCGTTGGCTTAGCAACCCCTGGGGGATGATCAGCGCGCCGCCGAGCACGACCGGCGTACTGGAGACCACCGCTTTCATCGCCGCGAGTTCGCGCTTGCGCTGTTCAAGCCGGGCGGTCAGTTCCTCCGCCGCGCGCTTCATGTTATCGGCCTGCATGCGCGGCTGCTTGCCGGCCTGCACGTCCATCTCCAGTTTCAGGGCCCGCCCAGATAGGTAATTGATCTCCTTGACCAGGCGGTCCTGTACCGCCGCCAGGATGCGGTCGGCCTGACGTTCGCGGCGCGTGCGGATCTCCTGGTAGTGGCTCGCGGCCAAGTGCTCGGAGGCGTAGCGCAGAACTCTCGCTTCCAGGCCCTCCTGAATCCACGGGGCGCGCAGGACATCCTGCATCCGGGCCCGATCTTCCTCGGCCATCGGCTGGAGGTCGAGATGTGGCGCAACGCCTTCGTACCGGACCGCGCCATGCGCATCAATGGTGACGAACTGAAGTCGCCGGGACAGGGTGTGGGGTTGATCGCCGCTGCCTTCGCGAACGCTGTGATCGAGCATGAACAGCATGCGCGGCTCTATGCCCTCGTCGTTCGGATCCAGCAACACGGCACCCTGGCGCAGCTTGGTTCGGTGCGCGTCCAACACAAGATCGGTAGTGGCGTGCATCAGCGGGTGCCCGGGATGGATGAGTTCCGCCATCGGCTTGCCGTGGACTCGCTGCTGATCGCGCTCGAAACAGATGCGCTCGTACTTGCGCAGCACCGGGGTGCGGGTCTCTCCGATCACCCGGTCCCGTTCACGGATGCTCGCCGGCACGTGCCGGATTTCGTAGCGCCCGGTTTCGCGCGGGCGCATCTCACCGCCGAGACTTTGGAACGCCTCGGAGAAGAACGCGCGCACGAAATACGGTTGCAGCTTCCGCGCCTCGGCTTTCTCCATCTCTTCCCGGACGGCGAACAGGTCGTCCAGATTCATGTGTTTCCCGTCCAGGGCGTTGCGGCGAATGATTTCGCGCAGATGCTCGGCGTCCAGGGCGCCCTCGATGGCGGTGTTGTTGCGCGCCTGTACAGCCGGATCCTCGCCATAGCGGATCGCGTCGATCAGGAGTTGCTTCAGCGAGATGTTCTCGAAGGCCTCACCCAACACGTCAAACACGCGCCCACCCAGCGCGGCCCGTTCCACCTCGAGCTTTTCGAACAAACGCTGGAAGACATCTCCCTCGCGAGTACCGCGCGCAACCAAGTTCCAGAGGTGGCAGACCTCGGTCTGCCCAATCCGGTGAATGCGACCGAAGCGCTGCTCCAATCGGTTCGGATTCCAAGGGAGGTCGTAGTTGACCATCAGGTTCGCGTTCTGGAGGTTCACCCCTTCGCCGGCGGCGTCGGTGCCGATCAGCACCTGCACCTCGGGTACGTTACGAAACTCTTCCTGCACCTTGCGCCGCTCGTCCCGGTTGGTGCCGCCGTGGATGGTCACCACGGCCTCGGGGCGTCCGAGCAAGCTGCGCACCCGCTCGACCAGGTAGTTCAGCGTGTCGCGATGCTCGGTGAAGATGATGAGCTTGCGCCGATGGCCCTGTGGCGTGTACATCTCGGGGCTGTCCTGAAGCAGGCGGGACAACTCTTCCCACTTGCGGTCGTTGCCGGACTGCACCACCTGGCGGGCGCGTTCCTCGAGATCCTCGAGGATCAGGATTTCGGCTTCCAGCTCCGGAATGGTCTCGGCAGCGGTGGCCTGATCCACCACTTGTTCGGCATAGGCTTCGTATTCCTCGGCGCTGAGCTCATCCTCTAACTCATCGGGATCGTCGGGAAGCTCGAATTTCGGTGAGAACCCGAGCCCCCCCAGTGTTTCGGCGATGGCACGCCCCTGGGCCAGCGTCTTTGCCTCTTCGAGTCGGCTTTGAAGGCGTTTGCGGCGTCGTTTCAGCGACTGGAAAATGGCCTCGGGACTGGACGCCAGGCGCCGCTGCAGCAACGTCAACGCGAACCCAACCGTCCGTCGGCGTT
>SKTG01000169.1 GCA_007118045.1 Nitriliruptoraceae bacterium | reverse complement strand
GGAGACGCTGTACTGGGTCAAAGGGCCGTCGGCGAACATCGACAAGGTGCGCGATATCATGGAGCGGTATCTCGGGGACTCCGCCGATCTTCATCTGGTGGAGAAGGCGTTGCCGCACAGCACGACGACCGAAATGGGGATGGAACTGATGGAGGTCGCCGGAGAATGCGCCGGGCGTGGCGTGGAGCCGTCGGTCGATGACCCCGCGGTTCGATGCTTCCTGTCGAAATACGGTCACCGGAAGCCGATCGAGCTTGACCCGGGTACCGCAACGTGGGCGGAGGAACCGGAGTATGTGCTCGACCTCGTTCGCGCGTACATGGAAAACGACTTATACCGCACCGCGGCCGAAGCGTTCGAACGCAACCGCCGGGAGGCGGAAGCGGCGATCGGGCGTATCTGCGCGCGATTCGTCGAGGCGGGTCGACCGCGGCTCGCCCGGAAGGTCGGCGGTATGCTGCGCGACTTCCGCGAGACGTTTGGCATCCGGGAGCAGTCGAAGTTCGTCATTACCCAGGCGCTGCACATCGTGCGCAACGTGCTGCACGATATCGGTGCCGAGCTTGTTGAACGGGGCAGACTCGACGACAGCGGCGACGTATTCCAGCTCACCCTCGACGATATCGAGTCGGATGCCGACTTACGGGCGACCGCGGCGGCGAACCGCGAGGCGTACCGGCGCAACGCGACCCTCAAGGCGCCGCGGCTTCTGACGAGCCTCGGGGAGGCCATCTACGCGGTCGCCGAACGGGCGGAGTCCGGCAACGGACTGGCCGGTGTCCCGGTCTCGCCCGGCGTGGCCGAAGGCGCGGTGCGCATTCTGGCCTCCCCTGAAGAAGGGCGCACGCTTCGGCCCGGAGAGATCCTCGTTACCGCCGGTACCAATCCGGCGTGGACGCCGCTCTTTCCGAGAATCGGCGGATTAATCATGGAAACCGGCGGTCCGATTTCCCACGGGTCGGTCGTCGCGCGCGAATACGGCGTGCCGGCGGTCTCGGGCATAACGGGGGCGGGGCAGATTCTGCGAACGGGGCAGCGTGTCCGGCTGGACGGGGGGAGCGGTCTCGTAGAAATTCTCGACGGCGATGTGGCCGGTCATGGCTGACGGCAACGGGCGGGCACGGTTTCTGCTCTTTGCAGCGATACTGCTCGCGATGCTCGCCTACGGGATGACGCTGCCGCTCTTCCCGTTTCTGCTCGATTCGTTCGGTGGACGTGGCGTGCATATGGGGCTTCTCGTCGCAGTCTATGGCGCGCTCCAGCTGATGTTCGCCCCCGTGTGGGGGCGGGCATCCGACGCGGTCGGGCGCAAACCGTTGCTGCTTGTCGGTACGGCCGGGCTCGCGGCGGCGCTTCTGATCTTCGGGTTCGCGCGCAGTCTTGTGACGCTGTATGCCGGCCAGATTGTTCTCGGCAGCCTGACAAGCGCGCTCTTTCCGGTGGCGTCCGCCTATGTGAGCGACATCAGTGTGAGCGAGAAGCGTGCCGGAGCGCTCGGAAAGATCGGCGCGGCCACCGGGCTCGGGGTCGTGCTCGGCCCGGGAATCGGGGGCGTTCTCGCCTTCGATTCGCTGTCGTTTCCGTTCTTTCTCGCTGCTGGATGGGCGGGGCTGGTGCTGCTGCTGATGCTGATCTTTCTGCCCGAGAGCCTGAAACTCGAGTCGCGCCGGCACGGTTCGGTGCGCTCCGGCGGAGCGCTTGTCGGCGCATTTCGGGCGGCGCGTGGGCCCGCCGGAATGGGGCTGTTCCTGGCGTTCGCGGTCTATTTCGGCAAATCGAACTTCTCCGGAATATTCGGGCTCTTCGCGATGGAGCGCTTCTCCTATGGAGCCGCCGAGGTCGGGTCGCTTCTGATGATTATGGGGCTGGTGTACGCGTTCTCGCAAGGCGTTCTGGTCGGACCTGCCGTCGAGCGCTTGGGGGAGAAGACGATTATCCGGGCGTGCCTCGCCGGCAGTGCGGCCGGTTTTGTGCTTCTGCTTCTCGCAGGCACCTACCTCTTTCTCGCGATTGCCACGTGCATTCTGATTGTGGCGAACGCCGGGCTCAAGCCCACCGCGCTGGCGTACATCACCAGACGCTGCTCCGGAGAGCACGGTGCGGTCATGGGATACGCGGATGTCTATATGAGCATCGGTCGAGTCGCCGGTCCGCTGTGGGCGGGGCTGCTCTACGACGTGCGCATCGAGCTGCCGTTCGCCGGAGGAGCGCTCTTTTTCGCGCTGGTTTGCGTCGCAACGGTAGTCGGGCTCAGAGATTCGTCGGAGGCCGACAGCGCCGGGGCGCGCCCAGACTTGTACTGAGTACGGCGGTGTGGCTGTCCGATGTGAGGCGCCGGTTGTCCGCCCGATCGTGTTGCGGTAGCATACCGGCCCATGAGAGGTGGATACGCGTGAAGGCAGAGATAATCGCCGTCGGTACCGAGCTGCTGATGGGCCACACGGTCAACACTAACGCCGCGGAGATCGCCGGGATGCTCGCGGAGGTCGGAGTTGGCGTGTACTACCAGTCGGTCGTGGGCGATAACCCGGAGC
>SKTG01000403.1 GCA_007118045.1 Nitriliruptoraceae bacterium | reverse complement strand
CCTCGACCGGCCGGAATACCGCTCGGCTACTTCTAGCCTTTCCGTTTCCTGGCCTGGGACTTTCGGGCCGACCGGGCAATCTTACGCTTCTTTTTCTTGTGACTTTTCGACCGTTTCGGGGCGGTTCCCTGGTTCGACCCTGAATCCTCGGGAGCTGCATGTCCGACCGCATCGGCGCCGATCAACCCCGCATTGTACAGGCGCTGAAAGGCCCCGAGCTGGGCTTCGTCGGTCATATCGAACCCCATGTTCGTGCCGCCGATCATGAACGCCTTGGCCCTACCGAACTTGGACGGATCGTGCATCGCCGCAGCCAGATCGTCGGGATCCTGGCGCTCGATGGACGCATCCTTACTGATCGGATCATCATGGAGCCTGAGTACCGGCGACTCTGCGTTTCACCGGGCGAGTATTGCGTCCGGGAGCTCAACACAGGAACGAGGTTCCGGCTATTGGTCCCAAAGCCGCGCCAGGGGCACGGCCAGGCAACGATCGGTTTCAAGCGGCATGGTGCTGGTGCCGGCGTAGAATAACACCCCACCACGGAAGTCCCTGCCGGCTTGGGCGGCCAGGCGCCGAAGGCCATGGCCATCGGCGGGTGTGGCGGTGGCGGCGGCTTTCACCTCCACGCCCCACACGTTTTGCGCACTGGTGATCACCAGGTCGACCTCTACCTGGTCCTTGTCGCGGTAGTGCCAGAACTCCAGCTCCGGTGCCGTCCGTCCGGCTTGCGTAATCACCTGCTGGACTACAAACGTTTCCAGCAGGGCGCCGAAGTTGTCGCGCCGATTGATGGCGTCATCCACGTCCAGACCCGCGAGCGTAGCGCACAGGCCGCTGTCCACGAAGTGCACTTTGGGGGTTTTAATCAGACGCTTGGCCTGGTTGCGGTGCCACGGTTGCAGGCGGTGGAGCAGGAACAGGCGCTCGCACACGGCCAGGTAGTGTTCGACAGTTTCACGTCGCAGGCCGAGCTCCTTGGCCAGGCTGGAAATATTCAGCAACCGGGCGCTGCGCAGCGCCATCAATTGCAGCATTCGAAACAGCTCCTGCGGTTCTCGCACGCGGGCAATGTCCTGCACATCGCGATCAATCAGCCGCCGTAGGTACTGGCGATGCCACGTGCGCGCTCGTGTGGGGGTGCGTTTGACCGCTTCAGGGAAGCCGCCCGTCACTACCTTCTCCGCCAGAGGTGTGAGGTCGGGCAGTTTGGCGGGTTCTATGGCTGCGTGCAGCTTACCGGCGAGCAGGCTGCCCAGAAAACCGCCCGGTTGCCGCGATTGCTCGGCGGCGCTCAGGGGTTGCAGCTCTACCACCTCCATGCGCCCGGCCAGCGAATCGCCAAGCCGGGGCAGCAGCAACAGGTTGGCCGAACCGGTGAGCAGAAAGCGACCCGGGCGGCGGTCGTCGTCCACCGAGAGCTTGATGGCACGCATCAGCTCCGGCACGCGTTGCACTTCGTCCAGAATTACCGGGTCCGGGAGAGCCGCAACAAAACCTGTCGGGTCGGATTCGGCGAATGCCAGGGTGGCGGGATCGTCGAGGCTGGTATAGTGGTATTCCGGCTCGAACTGTCGTACCAGGGTGGTTTTGCCCGCCTGGCGGGGCCCCAGTACGCATACCACCGGGGTATCGGCCAATGCGGTCTCTATTGTCGCACGCAAGGGGCGCGGGAGTGGTTCTGCCGCGTTGCTCATTGATAGTCCAGGTTCGTCCGAACACCTATTGTATTTGCGTCCATATTACTAGAGAAGTACCGTCCAATATACTATTGGATCATCGTCCATTTGTCTACGTTTGGTCGCCCCCGACGTCGTTGCGGTCCTCCGCGATACTACCGGCACTGCTCGAGCACGTACACGTGCGTTGCCGCCGGCAGGGTATCGGGAGTCAGCGTGAGCCCGCTCGAGCCGACCGATGTCACTTGCTCAGGGGGAAATCGCCCGACGAAGTCGGTCACCGGCAGAATGTCGAGGACGCCGCGCGGGTGATGGTAGTGCATCGGGATCACGGCCTTCGGTCGAATCCGATCGATGATGGCCATGAGGTCGTCGAGGGCGATGGTGGCGATATCGCCTGCGAGCGCGAAGAGCAGGTCGACGGAGCCCTCCAGGCGGGCGAGGTATTCCTCGGGTAGCGGCGTGCCGAGGTCGCCCATGTGCAGGACGCGGATTCCATCGATCGAAAAGGAGTACATCGCGCACGGCCCCGGCGTCTTCACACTGCCGTCCGTGCGGGTGCGCGCGCGTTCGGTCACACGATACGGGGTGATGTGAACGCCCGCGACCGTTTCTCCTTCGCGCGGTAGCGCGAGCGCGTTTACGATGCGCGGCCCGCCGGCGATGTGGCTGGCGTCGCTGTGGAACGGGTCGTCGTCGGAGCTCATGACTACGAGATCGGCCGGCTCGTTCACCGGATCGAAGCACGAGACCTCCGGTCCGGGCGTGTACGGGTCGGTAACCATGGTGAGCTGACTTGATGCCAGGCGAAAGCACGCGTGCGCGAAAAATGTAATATCCATAATGGATGATGAT
>SKTG01000258.1 GCA_007118045.1 Nitriliruptoraceae bacterium | reverse complement strand
TCGACGCCCTCACGGCTGGAGCCGACCAGATCGATCTTCTTGTACACGTTGGACACGGGAACCTCCTGGGGTCGCGACCGGTGCTCCCCGCACGGCGCTCACCGGCCGGGCCCGGGACGGTCGACGGTAGCCGGGCCGGATGCCCGCATCCCGAGCCGTTCGGCCCGGGGTAGCGAGGTCGAGCGGCCGATCGCGTCGCCCTCCGGCGCCGCGCGGCGGGCGTTCCGGGCTTCTTCCTCGGCCCCGGTGGCTTCTCGGTCGTGACCCTGCGGGAAGGCCTGACCGGAGCCGATGCAGCGTCCCTGATCGCCACCGGCACGGTGCTCGTGGTCATCCACGATCGGGCGTCGCTGCTCCGGCCCGGCCTGATACCGGTGCCTGGATAGCTCGACCGTCGGCGGCGATCAAGCCGGGACGACGGCCACCATGGCTGCCGGCCGGCCGACCGATGCTCGGCATGGCGATCGCCCGGAGCGGATAGGAGCATCACACACGTGCGACGCGCTGACTTCTGGCGGCCACAGCGTCGTGGTTGATCTGCTTCGACGGTTCTACCGCCGAGCGCCGCGCTTGTTGTTGGCTACAGCCCGGTAGATCAGCAAGAGGATGATCGAGCCAACGATGGCCGCCAGCCAGGTCGAGAGGCTGAAGAACTCGTCCACCGGATTGACGTCGAACAGCAGACCGGCAAGGAACCCACCGAGCAGCGCCCCCGCGACACCGATGATCATCGTTACGATGATCCCACCGGGGTCATCACCCGGCAGTATCGCTTTCGCGATCGCTCCCGCAAGCAGACCCAGGACCAGGAAGGCGATGATTCCCACGGTCATCCTCCTGTATCGCTGGGACGGGTGGTTCTACGCTGACGCGGAGGTCCGATCCCACCGTACACCGTCTCGACCTGAACGCTGGCAGCGAACGGTTCGACGCACCGTCGACATCGGCTGCCCGCGTACGTGACGCGCACCGGTGTCAGAACATGCCGCCGTGCCACGGCGCGAGCTCGGCGGTCAACGCGAGGTCGAGCACCGTCGCGACCCGCCGCGAGCCCGTCACCCGCCCGGCCGCCATCAGCGAGGCGAGCGTGACGCCACCGAGGTAGACCGTCGCGAGCGCGTCTGCGGTCAGCGACAGCCCAGGAGGCGCGTCCGTGCGCTCGCACTCCGCGTACCCATCGCGCACGACCAGGCGCCACGTCCCCTCGTTGGCGGGTCGGAAGCGGTCCTCGACGGCCAGGACCACGTCGAGATCGCTGCGGTAGCGGCGCGCCCGCAGCGCGCCCACCAGATCGACCAGGCGCAGGTAGAGGGGCTCGCTCCCCGTCACCGCGACCCGGCCGGGATCGACGAGCGCGCCGAGGAGGGGTTCGTCCACGGGCCGTCGCGCCGCCCGCGTCCGCGCGGAGAGGTCGGTGTCGATCACGAACCTCCAGAGCGCCGCCGTCGCCTCCGGATCCAACGCCACCAGCTCGGCGACCTCGACGACACCTGCCGGTCCGTGCTGGTCCCAGCCCTCGCGCAACCGGAACACGGCGTAGCCCCGGCCGGGGAGCCAGGCGTACTGTTTCGGCCCGGCCCCCTCGCGGCGACCTGGTGGATCCGCCAGGACCCGGTGGCGCCACCACTCGGTCGGGTACGACAGCCCGCCCGGGCGTTGGCGGCGCGCCGCGTCGTAGAGCTCCGGGAACGATCCGAGCGCGGCTTCGGCGTCGACGAGGCGCACCTCGTCGACCGGCCCCTCGACGTGGAACCGTGCCTGGGCGCGCGGCACGTCGAGGTCCACCGTCGGTGCCGCCGGCCCGAAGCCGTAGCGGCCGTAGATCGGGCTCTCCGAGGCCCACAGGGCGGCGAAGGGCTCGTCGCGTGCGGCAGCCTGGTCGAGGAGCTCGGCCATCATGCGCGTGAGCACGCCACGACGTCGGTGGTCGGCGCGGACGCTGACAACGGTCACGCTGGCGCACGGCGCCGACGTCCCACCGGGCAACGCCACGTCGAAATCGAAGGCCCCCGCGGTGCCCACGATCTCCCCGGCTGGCGACCTGGCCGCGATCAGGCGCTCGAGCGGGGTGACCCGCGTGAAGCGTTCGACGCTGTCCTCGGTGGTCGTGGTCGCGAAGACACCGTCGAAGGCGGTCCGGAAGTCGTGCACCTCCTCCGCGGCGACGCCACCGATCTCGACCGTGCTCCCGTGGACCATGTCACCACCTCGTTCGTCTCGCCGACGGACCTCGAGCGGTTCCGAGACCCGCTTCGGAGGGCCCTTGCGGGGCCCGTCGGTCTCGCGCACCGGCTCCTCGCAGCCGAGCGGATCGACGCTAGCACCGCGTGGCCGAGGCGGTCACGGCCGGAGCGGGCCCGGCCGGATCAGGCCGCGGCCGGTCCGGCGACGGCGGAGCGCGACGACGACCCGGTGACCCGCCGGACGAAGGCACCGATCTCGCGGAGCGAGTCCCTGGCCTCCGGCGTCCCCGGGAAGAGCTGGAAGATGTGCCAGAGGCCGGGGAAGCGCCCGAGCGAGGCGTCGACACCCTGCC
>SKTG01000377.1 GCA_007118045.1 Nitriliruptoraceae bacterium | reverse complement strand
GCCGCTGTTCCCCTTGGCGATGCTCGGCGGCGTGTTGGTCCAGATGGTGATCGACCGCTTCGACCAGCTCGGCGTCGTGGACCGGCGGATGATGATGCGCATCCAGGGCATCTCCCTGGACGTGCTGATCGTCACGGCGCTGGCCACGCTGTCCCTGGAGGTCATCGCCGACAACCTCGCCCCGTTCCTGCTCCTCGCCGGCCTTGGGGTCGCGTGGAACGTCGGCGCGTTCCTGCTGCTGGCGCGTCGGATGATCCCGGAGTTCTGGTTCGAGCGCGGGATCGGTGACCTCGGACAGTCGCTCGGCGTGACCGCCACCGGGCTGATCCTCATCCGCGTCGCCGACCCGGACCAGAAGACGCCCGCGTACGAGGCGTTCGGCTACAAGCAGCTCGGGTTCGAGCCCTTCTTCGGTGGCGGTCTGATCACCGCCAGCTCCGTGCCCCTGATCGCCCAGTTCGGTGCGGGTCCGCTGCTGATCGCGATGGCGATCCTGCTGGTGTTCTCCCTGTCCGTCGGCGTCCTGTACTTCGGGCGGAAGGAACCGGACCCCGTGATCATGTCACGGGCCGAGGGTCAGGGCTGACCGCACCCGGGTCGCCGAGGCCCGGCGGGACCGCGCACAGGGGGCTCGACCGACGTCGTCAACGCGGGACGATCCCCGTCGCGTCCCCGACCAGCTCCCGTGACCACCAGCGCCCGGTGGCGCGCCGGTCGGCCGACCGCTGCAGGCGGTAGCGGTAGCGCCGCACCCGCACCGCGGTCGGCGGCGCACCGTCGAACGGATCGTGGCGGACGAGGCGCCGGATCAGCGGGTCACCGTCGAGGAGCCTGCGCAGCAGCGAGCTGAACCACGGGTGTTCCCTCGTCGGTGCCGCGGACATCGCGGCGAACCACAGCAACCAGTCGAGCCGCAGGTGGTAGGGCGCGATCAGCGGCGGACGTCGCGTCGGGTCCCCCGGTTTGGCCGGGAAGTCGTACTCGGACCACTCCCCGTCGGGTCGCGGGTCGGGGTCGCGTGTGCCCTCGATGACGAGCTCGAACCGGCGACGGGTGACGCTTCCGAACGCCCCGTAGGTGCCCACGAGGTGGAAGGGGTTGAAGCTCGCGTTCATGCGCTGCTGGCGCGACAGCATGTTGCGGACCGGCAGCCAGCTCATGATCAGCTGGGCGACGAACACGACGCCCACGACCAGGACGAACCAGGCGGCGGTCTCGGTGGCGGCGGGCGTGGAGCCCACCAGGTCGGCGGCGCGCCCGAACCAGGCGTCCGGGAGGGCGGAGGTGGCCAGCACGATGGTCACCACGTTGAGCCACGCGAAGTTGCCGCTGAGCACCAGCCAGGCCTGGGTGACGACGATGATCGTCGCGGCGACGCCGGCGACGGGTTGTGGCAGGAACAACAGGACGGGCAGGCCCAGCTGCGTGACGTGGTTCGCGGCCACCTCGACGCGATGCAACGGCGCCGGCAGGTGGTGGAAGCGGGCGCTCAGCGGGCCGGGGAGCGGCTGGGTCTCGTGGTGGTGGTCCAGGCACGTCAGGTCGCGCCAGCAACGGTCACCCCGCAGCTTGATGAGGCCAGCGCCGAACTCGATACGGAACAGCAACCAGCGCAGGAGCAGCAGGGTCGGCCAGGGCACCGCGGCGTCCCGCCCCCCGAGCAGCATGACCAGGAAGCCCGCCTCGAGCAGGATCGACTCCCAGCCGAAGCCGTACCAGATCTGCCCGACGTTGACGTACGAGAGGTAGAGCAGCCACACCAGGCCGAGGACAGCGACGGTCGCGGCCGTGCCGAGCCGTTGCGGCAGCCCGGCGACGACGGCCAGCGCGAGGACGATGCCGACCCATCCGAGAGCCACCGCGAAGCGATCCGAGTAGTGCCAGTGGAACAGGCTCGGTCTCGCACGGAACGGCACCCGCTCGAGCAGGGCCGGGACCGGTGTGAGCCCCCGCTCCCCGAGCAACGGCCGCCACTGGTGCACGACGGCCACGAACGCCAGCACGTAGATCGCGCCCACGCCTCGCTGCAACAGCTCCCGCGCCAGCCCGTAGCCGTCGGCACCGAACGCCTCCACGGTCCCGTCCTCCGCCGCTGGGTCCGGACCCGAATCACGGCCCGCCTGCCCGCCGGGCGCCCTCGACGCGAGCCGTGCCGAGCCGATCGGTCAGGACCGTAGTCTCGGGGGCACGGACCGGCGAGCGACGTCCGGGAGCGACGTACGACGACGTGAGGAGTGCACGTGGGCGAGCTGGATCGCATGGCCGGGACCCTGCTCGGGCTCGCAGCCGGGGACGCGCTCGGGGCGGGCTACGAGTTCGCCGCCGCCCCCACCGGCGAGGTCGACATGATCGGTGGCGGTCTCGGCGGGACCGCTCCGGGGGAGTGGACCGACGACACGGCGATGGCCGTCGGGATCGCCGAGGTCGCGGCCACGGGCCACCTCGACCCGGTCCGGGTGGGGGAACGGTTCCTCGACTGGATGCGCTCCGATCCCCCGGACACGGGCATCGCGACCGCGGCCGTGCTCCGTGACGCCG